>DATHOL010000228.1:0-4099 GCA_035484895.1 Bacteroidia bacterium
ATTCTTTCTTAATGAATTTAATGGCAGCTTTAAAATAAAGCCGTGCGTCTTCATCCCAAGTGATAATAAGGGTTTTTTTTACCATTTCTCCGATTCCCGCACCACATCTTCATGTCTTACAAACTTGCCTTTTTTTATCCTGTTTTCGGCGGCTTCAATTTCTTTATTGTATTGCTCAATGGTTATGCGGGCATTTCCTTTTGAACTATTAAATATAGAGCGTATTTTCTTTAATACTGCTTCATTTTCTGTTTTCAGAAGCATCTCCATTAATTCCAATTTCTCTGCCTGAATATTCATTATCTAAGTTTTCACAAATTTAGGAAAAAATATTAAGAGCTGTCTTTGGGGCTAATAATGGCGGGGATAATTATTATGCAAGGTGGAGGGAGAATAAAGGCAAATAGATTATTTATATCCTTTTTGAAACAGCATTATTAGAAGTTAATGGTTTTCATTTAGTAGAAGAATTCCAAAAGGATTTAGAAAATATATGCCATAGTGAATCAGGATTCCCATCAATAGTTTTTATGGGTGTAAACCCTGCTCCATTTTGTCCTTTATATAATTCAATGATTCCAATCTTATTGCCTGTTTTTTTATCTTCGTGAATCCCAAATGTAATAGTTGAATCTACCACTAATTGGTTATCCATAATTACATTTCTCCATTTTACTCCACTTTGTTCTTTTTTACAGCCAATCCATGACCTGACAAATTTATTTGCATAATCATATTCAACATTGTCCTGACTAAAGCTGTAATTATGTTTGAAAGTCTTGCTTTGATTTTCAAAAAGAAACACACAAGTTAGGATGTCACCAGTCTCCTTATCATAAGGAGTGCTAATTCTTATATCTGCATATTCATCCCCATTTAAATCCATTGTATCAATATGAATATCTTCAAAAAAATTTACTGAATCAGTTTTAAGCCACTTTTTGTTTTCTTTTTGATACAATAATATTATTGACCCCATATGCATTAAACCAAATTTTACATTGTCTAATTTGCCTAGATACAATGAAGCATCTATAGTATCTGTTACAACGACTTCGGAAGGATTACCGTCTTCATCTAATTTCGCATTTGAAGAGGTGTCAACTGTCCAACTTTGTTCTAACGTTTTGAAATGTATTACAACACTGTCCTTTTCAGAATATTTATTTAATGTATCAATTATAGAAAATGATGAGTACTTGATGGGTTTATTATAGTGAAATGATTGCTTTAGAGAATTCGAAGAATTATTTTCTTTCTTTGCTATGCAAGCAACAAGATAAATTAAGAGACAAAAGGATAGTAATATTTTATAAATTCTCATTAAGAAGGATAAAATATAGTCTTTATTGTGGATGAAATTGCTTTACTTCATTCCAAATGGTACTCCTGTTCATCTCTACTAAAACAACTTCTCCTCCTCCAAAAAATGTGTATTGTAATCACCTTTTAAAAAGCGCGGGTTTGCCATTAATTTAAGGTGAAAAGGAATGGTTGTTTTTATTCCTTCAATTACAAATTCCTCCAGGGCGCGGTTCATTTTATGGATAACTTCTTCCCGTGTTTGCGCTACGGTAATAAGCTTTGCAATCATGGAGTCGTAGTTAGGCGGAATAACATAGCCCGCATATACATGCGTATCTACGCGTATGCCATGGCCTCCCGGTACGTGGAAGTTCACAATCTTTCCCGGTGAAGGGCGGAAGTTGTTTTCAGGATCCTCGGCATTAATGCGGCATTCCATAGCATGGAGTTGAGGGAAATAGTTTTTACCTGATATTTTAATTCCGGCTGCAATTTTTATCTGTTCGCAAATAAGGTCGTAGTTAATTACTTCTTCGGTAATAGGATGCTCTACTTGTATGCGGGTGTTCATTTCCATAAAGTAGAAGTTGCGGTGCTTATCCACCAAAAACTCTACCGTTCCAACACCTTCATAGTTTACTGCAGATGCAGCTTTAATAGCGGCTTTACCCATTTTTTCACGGAGCTTGTCCGTCATGAATGGAGAAGGGGTTTCCTCTACCAATTTTTGGTGACGACGTTGAATGGAACAATCTCTTTCTGACAAGTGGCATACTTTGCCAAACTGGTCACCGGCAATTTGTATTTCAATGTGGCGGGGTTCTTCCAAAAACTTTTCCATATACATGCCATCGTTGCCAAAAGCATTCGCTGCTTCCTGCCGTGCCGATTCCCATGCATGTTCTATTTCTTCTTCTTTCCAGATTACGCGCATACCCTTGCCACCGCCTCCTGCAGTAGCTTTCATCATAACCGGATAGCCCACTTTTTTAGCGGTCTTTTTGGCATCATCCAAATCTTTTATTAACCCATCGGAACCGGGAACTACAGGTACACCAGCTTTCTTCATGGTTTCTTTGGCGGTAGATTTGTCGCCCATGGCTTCAATCATATTCGGACGCGCGCCTATGAACTTAACCTTGTGCTCGTCGCAGATATGCGAGAACTTAGCGTTCTCTGAAAGGAAACCATACCCCGGATGAATTGCATCGGAATTGGTTATTTCAGCAGCGGCAATAATATTGGGGATATTAAGGTAAGAATCTTTACTTGGTGGAGGGCCAATACATACTGCTTCATCCGCGAAACGGACAGGCAAGCTGTCTTTATCGGCGGTAGAATAAACAGCTACCGTTTTAATTCCCATTTCTTTACAGGTACGTATAATACGCATAGCGATTTCGCCCCTGTTTGCTATTAAAATCTTTTTAAACACTTCAAATAATTAGTAATTAATAATTAGTAATTAGAAATTATGAGTTGTGTGTTATTGGGCTTAACGAGTACCCTTTGCGGTCATAACTTATAACTCATAACTTATAACTATCAGGAGGGGTCAACTAAGAATAATGGTTGGTCGTATTCAACCGGAGAGGCATCATTCAGCAGGAATTTAACCACGGTGCCGGATACTTCAGCTTCAATTTCATTGAATAGTTTCATGGCTTCTATAATACAGATAACCTTGCCTTTTTCTATCTTATCTCCCACATTCAGGAACGGAGGTTTATCCGGTCCCGATGAACGGTAAAAAGTACCAATCATAGGGGATTTTATAGTAACATATTTCGAATCGTCTTCGGCTTTAGGTTGTGGTTTTGGGGCTGCTGCCTCTGCTGCTGGAGTTGCTGCCGGTTTTGCAGGGGCTGGTTGGGCAACCATCACAGGGGCTTGTTGAATTTCCACCACTCTTTCAGCAGCTTTATTGGTCTTAATAACCAGCTTTACATCCTTTGTTTCCAACTCTACCTCGCTTACGTTGGCTTTAGCTACGAAACGAATGAGTTCTTCTACTTCTTTTATAGTCATAATCAATATTGTTTATGCGTTCTTTAGGACAAATATACTTTTTTATTTAAAGTAGTCAGTTATCGGTGGTCAGTTATAAGTATATATCTGACTAATGACTACTATCCACTGACGACTAATATGCCCATTTAATATAAATGGCACCCCATGTAAAACCTCCGCCAAATGCAGAGAGAATTATATTATCACCTTTTTTCAATTGCTTTTCATAGTCCAAAAGACAAAGAGGCAAAGTACCGGCAGTGGTATTACCATACTTATGAATGTTCATCATTATTTTGTCTTCGGATACTTCCATTCGTTCAGCTACTGCATGAATAATGCGTTTGTTTGCCTGGTGAGGAACCAACCATGCCAAATTATCTTTGGTCAGGTTATTCCGTTTCATCATTTCTACAGAAACATCAGCCATTTCCCTTACAGCGAATTTAAATACGTGCTGGCCTTCCTGGTAAACGTAATGTTCTTGCTTATCTACCGTATCGTTAGTCGGTGGCTTAGCTGAACCGCCGGCTTTTTGGTATAAATGTTTTTTCCCGGAACCATCTACTTTGCAAACATAATCCATAACGCCGAAACCATCTTCATTCGGTTCAAGCAATACGGCTCCGCAACCATCGCCAAAAATAATACATGTAGCACGGTCAGCATAGTTAATAATAGATGACATTTTATCAACGCCAACTACCACCACTTTTTTGTGCCGTCCTCCCTGAACAAATTGGGCTCCTGTTACCAATGCAAATATAAATCCGGAACAGGCGGC
>DATHOL010000229.1:0-6034 GCA_035484895.1 Bacteroidia bacterium
ACAAACTAAGAGATATTTATAATAAATATCTTTCTCTTACTTCTATTAATTTTGATGCAGATGAGAATGAGCAAACAGAAATCGTAAAGGAGCTCAGACAACAGAATAAATCGAAACAGGATTTACTAAACGAGTTAAATAACCTCAAAGAAACTGATACTGAAACGGTAATAATAAAAGGCAAATCCTTTAAAAGAGATAATAAAACTATAGCACAAATAAAAATAATCCGTGACTTCAAATGTCAAATCTGTAAAACAACAATAATTAAAAAGGATGGAACTAATTATATTGAAGCTGCACATATAAAACCCAAACATCAAAAAGGAAGGGAATCACTGGATAACATAATCTTGCTATGTCCTAATCATCATAAGGAATTTGATTTGGGAAATACGGTAATAATAAATCACACAAAGTCGAACATTGAATTCTCAATGAATGGCAATACATATAATTTATTGTTTTATCCCGAAGGGATTAAATATGAGTAGCCCCCGATGAAATCGGGGGTATAAAACACGCCCACTCTATTACAACCCCAGTGGGGTTGAACAAAATCCATACTAATATATATTCAACCCCGCTGGGGTTGGCGTTCATGGGTGGTTTCCCTACCCCCGATTTCATCGGGGGCTACTGAGATTGAAGCCCTCTGTGCTTCCAGACAAATCCACATTTTACCCTTTTCCGTATCTATATTACCGAAAGAATCAATAGATTTGTGAAAAAGACGCGCCAAGGGATGAATTCCTGCCTATATCTATCCAATGTAATGCATAACCGCATGGAGCCTAAAAAACACAGGTTCCATTACCGGATTTTTATGTTTTACATTGATTTGGATGAGCTTGATACAATTGCCAAAAAGTTTTTGCTCATCAGCCGCAACCGTTTTAATTTCTTCAATTTCCGGGATTCTGACCATCTGCAACTTCCTGCCGATAACCCTGATAAAACGAAAACTACCAAGGAACAATTGTTGGGTTATCTGGCCTCGCAAGGAGTAAACCCTATGAAGCCAAAGATATTTCTGCTTACCCATTTGCGCACGTTGGGGCACTTATTCAATCCTGTATCGTTCTACTTCATATATGACGATGGCAAGCCTTTATGCTGTGTGCCTGAATTGGGCAATACCTTTGGAGAGATGAAACTTTTCCTCTTAACCAATGAAACATTAAAGGAGAATAAGTTCTTATTACGTGCAAAAAAGTATTTTTACGTTTCACCATTTATTGATCACGACGTGTATTTCGATTTTCAACTGGCTATACCCAATGATAAACTGAACATCCGCATTGATGATTACCAGGAAAACCGCCGTTTTTTTATATCTACGCTTACAGGAGAAAAAAAGGCTTTAACTAATTTACGATTATTTTTATATTCTATACGGTTTCCATTTATCACTATAAAAGTTATTGGCCTCATTCATTACCAAGCTATGCTTTTATGGTTTAAAAAAATACATTTTCATAAAAAGGGAGATTTCCCCGAACTGCAAAAAGATGTTTTACGTAAATACCCTCAAACCCATTAACGTATGCAAACAATCGCATTGACTCAGAAAAGAACGCGGTATGAAACAATAGTGCTTTCTTTATTGTCGAAAATGAATAAAGGGAGCATAGATATTACCCTGCCATCCGGCGAATTGGTGCAACTGGGTAATGGCGCGGATAGTACTCATGCTTCGGTAACTATTACTGATTACCGCTTTTTTGAAATGTGCGTTCTATATGGTGATATTGGTTTTGGCGAGTCCTATACCAATGGATTTTGGGATACAGATAGTATAACGAATGTGATTAAATGGTTTTTATTAAATATTGATTCCGCGCCTACCCTTTCGGGGAGCAAAATGAAAGCCGGAATAGTGAATATTTTAAAGCTTGTAAACCGTATCAAGCACAGCTTCCGTAAAAATGATCTGACTACCGCAAAGAGCAATATTGCTGAGCATTACGACCTGAACAATGATTTCTTCAGGCTCTTTCTCGACCCTACGATGACCTATTCCAGCGCCTATTTTGAAAATGCAGAAATAGATTTAACCAAGGCGCAGATTGCAAAATATGAATCGCTTTGCAAAAGCATGAAAATAAAACCGGGCGATCATGTATTGGAAATTGGCTCAGGATGGGGCGGAAATGCAATACACCTTGCAAAGAATCATGCCTGCAAGGTAACTACGGTAACCATTTCCGAAGAACAATATAAGTTTGCAAAAGAGCGAATTGAGGAAGAAAAACTGAGCGAAAAGATTGAAGTAAAGCTGATGGACTACCGTCTGATTACAGGACAATTTGACAAGATTATTTCCATTGAAATGCTGGAAGCTGTGGGACATGAATTTTTTGATGTATTCTTTAAAAAATGCCACGACCTGTTAAAACCAAAAGGGGTATTGGGCTTCCAGGTGATAACCTGTCCCGACTCCCGCTACGATTCGCTCCGCAAGGGTGTTGACTGGATACAAAAACATATTTTCCCGGGTTCGTTATTACCATCTGTTTCAGCTTTGAACACCTCCATAAACCGCACCGGCGAAATGAGCCTGATGAACCTTAAAGAAATGGGCCTGCATTATGCACAAACACTCAGGATTTGGAGGAAAAAATTCAATGAGAACCTCGATGAGATACGGAAATTGGGCTTCGATGAAAAGTTCATACGTAAATGGAATTACTACTTTTGTTACTGCGAAGCGGCATTCGATATGCGCAACATTAGTGTAATGCAAATGGTATACACACGTCCGAATAACCTTGATTTTTAAAATAATACAATGGAACGCTGATGACGCAGATTCTTTATGATATGAAATGATTTTATCTTCGTTAATCTTAAGCAATCCGCGTCATCCGCGTTCCAATAAAACATAAACTATGGCATTTAAAATAACGACCTTTCAAAATCCGAATATCCTTAAGGCAGGCCAAAAAGCACCTGATTTTTCGGTTCCCGACCAGGATGGAAACCCTGTTTCGTTGAAAGATTACAAAGGCAAAAAAGTGATACTCTATTTTTATCCCAAGGATGATACAACCGGATGCACTGCCGAAGCCTGTAACCTGCGGGATAACCGCCCGCTGATTATGAAAAAGAACTATGAAATATTAGGCGTGAGTGCAGACAGCGTTAAATCGCACAAAAAATTTGCCACCAAGTTTAACCTGCCTTTCAAACTTTTAGCAGATACCGAAAAGGACATTATTACTAAATATGGAGTCTGGGGTGAAAAAATGCTTTTCGGACGGAAATATATGGGCATACACCGCGTTACCTTTCTAATAGACGAGAGGGGAATTATTGAACAGGTAATCACCGATGTAGATACTAAAAACCATACGCAACAGTTGTTAGGATAAAGTAATCCTTTGTAAATTAACTTGCATTTCGTAACTTTGCATATCTAAGCACGTTTCACACACTATAATGGCAGAAAAAGAAATTATTAAATGTTCCTTTTGCGGAAAGGACAAAAAGGATGTCTTCGTAATGATTGGAGGCCTCAATGGGCATATTTGTGACCAATGTGCTGCTCAGGCTCAGCGAATTGTAGATGAGGAATTAAAACACCGCAACGATGGCAAAAAAATCCAACTGGTAAAACCTACCGAGATTAAGAAAATGCTGGATGAACATATTATTGACCAGGACGAAGCTAAAAAGGTAATGTCGGTTGCCGTTTACAACCACTATAAAAGGATACTGCAAAAAGGAATTAAGCAAGAAGGCGATGACGTAGAACTGGAAAAATCAAATATTCTGCTGGTTGGCGAAACAGGTACCGGAAAAACATTGTTGGCACAAACTATTGCTAAAATATTGAATGTACCTTTCTGCATTGCAGATGCTACCGCTTTTACCGAAGCCGGGTATGTAGGCGAAGATGTAGAAAATGTATTGGTGAGACTCTTACAGGTTGCTAACTATGATGTTGCAGCCGCCGAAAAAGGCATAGTATTCATTGATGAAATAGATAAAATAGCCCGTAAAGAAGGTGATAGCCCATCTATTACACGCGATGTGGGCGGAGAAGGCGTGCAACAAGCTTTATTAAAAATGCTGGAAGGAGCAACCGTAAATGTTCCGCCGCAAGGTGGCCGCAAACATCCGGAGCAAAAAATGATTTCGGTAAATACGAAAGATATCTTATTCATTTGCGGTGGCGCATTCAGCGGTATTGATAAAAAGATAGCCCGCCGTGTACAGGCTCATGCTATGGGATATGCCACCCCGACCGACCAGGATGAAATTGACCGCAACAACTTATTGCAATATATATCGCCGGAAGATTTACGGAGTTTCGGGCTTATACCGGAATTAATAGGCCGTATTCCTGTAATCACTTACCTGAATCCGTTGAGCAAAGAAAGTTTAAAACTGGTTCTCACCGAGCCGAAAAATGCGCTTATCAAGCAATACATCAAGCTTTTCCGAATTGATGATGTTAAGTTAGTTTGGGACAAATCAGTTTATGATTTGATAGTTGATAAAGCTATTGAATATAAATTAGGCGCCAGGGGCTTAAGGGCCATTTGTGAAGCCATATTGACAGATGCTATGTTTGAAACTCCGGCCAATGACGTGAAAGAGTTGCACATTACATTGCGTTATGCCAAAGAAAAGATGTCCCGTTCGGCAGCACTGAACAGGCTGAAGGCGGCATAAGTCCAGTTTTTTATGGAATAACTACCTTCTCCTAAAAGGAGAAGGCCCAAGGATGAGGTCTGTTTGGTTCCGACCTCACCCTACCCTCTCCTAAAAGGAGAGGGATTAGGCTACATAAGGCTTTGGGAGCTAAAACCGAAATTCTTATTTCTTTTACGTTACATCTGCCACAAAACACATAAATTTGAAGCCTGATTTACTTTCAGGTTCGCTTTAGGCGAATTCGTAAAAACTCAAATTATGACAACTATTAAGCAGTATCTCCTTTCTTCTATCGGTAAAAAAGTAGTAATGGCCTCTACGGGCTTATTCCTGTGTGTATTTTTACTCGAACACATTTATGGCAATATACTTTTATATGCCGGTGACGATGGCTCGGCATTTAACGAATACTCTCATTCGGCCTCGCATAATATCATCATCCGGATTATAGAGTTCGTTCTTTTTGGCTCCATTATTGCACACGTATTCCAGGCCATTGTAATTACAAAAGATAATGCCAAGGCCCGCCCTATTAAATATGCTGTTTCAACATCTACCGAAGGCAGCAGTTGGTTTTCCAGGAATATGGGTATCACCGGTTCTATCATATTTTTCTTTATCGTTATTCACCTTTACAATTTCTTTTTGCCATACCGTATTACTGAAATGCCAAATGGTGCAACGCTTGCTGTAATTACAAAAGCAGCGTTTCAGAACCCCATTTACGTTTGTATTTATTGCGTGGGGGTTACCTTTTTGTTCTTTCACTTGTTACACGGATTCAGGTCTTCATTCCATACATTAGGATTGAACAATAAAAAATACACACCTCTTTGGAAAGCAATAGGCACAGGCTTTGCACTGCTTATGTGGATTGGATTTATCTCCTTCCCTATTTTATTTTATTTTAATCTTGCAGGAAATAATATTCCCAATCTTTAATTAATTAAAAGCTATCTGCTATTAGCCATCAGCTAGTAGCTAAAAACTAAAATATATGGCAACGTTAGATTCAAAAATTCCTCCCGGAGAATTAAAAGACAAGTGGACTCAATACCGTTCAAGCATTAAACTGGTAAATCCTGCAAACAAAAGGCATCTGGAAGTTATTGTAGTTGGTTCCGGCCTTGCGGGTGCGTCTGCGGCTGCTTCCCTTGGGGAGTTGGGATATAAGGTAAAAGTATTTTGTTTCCAGGATAGCCCCCGCCGTGCACATAGTATTGCTGCGCAGGGTGGTATAAATGCTGCAAAAAATTATGCCAACGACGGTGACAGCACCTACCGTCTGTTTTATGATACTGTTAAAGGTGGTGATTTCCGTTCGAGAGAAGGAAACGTTTATCGATTGGCTGAGGTGAGCGCAAGTATCATT
>DATHOL010000230.1:0-10238 GCA_035484895.1 Bacteroidia bacterium
TCGTCACTAATACAATTTGAGGCGCAGCAAAAAGTTCCGCTGCTCAATATTTTTCCCGATGACCCTGTGAATGGGCATACCTATTGGGGAAAAGGGACACCTTATAGTGTGGCGAATGCGCTTCCTTCTCAAAATGCGCAAAGCGCCCTGCCCTGGGAAAATTTAGCTAATTATCCTATGGGCTCTTTGGTAAACTACAATAATCAATTATGGCAATCGTTGGTACTTCGGAATCATAATAATATTCCCGGTACGGATATTGTAAACTGGCAGCCTGTAAACTGGGTGCAGGGCGACAACCGCGACAGGAGCCTGGTTAAAAACATGGTAGATATTGCACTCTACACGCTTCATTCCAATATTGCCCCGCAAAATATTCCGGCATTGCGCCAAAAGCGTTATGAAAAAGCGTTGGAGTGGTGTACATCTGTGGCAAAAGGTGAGGTAACGCCAAACCTGCCCCTGTTGCAGCCATTGCAAGGTGGCCGCATACGCATAGGCGGAAATATTAAACTGGAAAACTCCTGGTAACTTTAATTAGTAATTAAAAATTAGTAATTATTAATGAATTTATAAATATACCAAATACTTATCTCTTTTTTTACTACTAATTGCTAATTATTAATTACTAATTATTCGTGAGCAACATTCGCAAAATATCTTATAACGCCGAGCTGGATAAGGCAGGCAAAAAACCCTACAGCATTAATGTTAAGGGCAAATCGCACTTTTTTAATATGGAGCAAGCCACCATTATTCCGGAGCTTGGGCGGGGACAGGTGAATATTAAAGGAAGGAACTACTGGTTCCCTACGGAGATGTTCGATCCTACCTCGCCTAACTTCGGACGGAACCACGAGAACCCGATTAATATGGCGTATGATGCAACCAATGTAAGCCGTAGTATTGCGCCGGTTCAGTTCCCGCGTGTGCGCATGGATATCCGCGAATGGCGCGATGCTATCAGCGAAGCGGAAATGCCCATTTTCCCGTACCGGGTGAAGATGCAGCAGATATATCAGGATTTGATCCTGGATGGATACGTGTATGCCTGCTGGCAAAAACGCAAACGGCTGACACTATCAAAGCGGGCTGCATTTTTCGACAGGGAAAATAAACCTGTGGAGAATAATCCTGCACTTGATTTTATTAATTCGCAGTGGTGGTCTACATTGGTAGATTACTTGCTCGATGCACAGGGATATGGCTACCAGCTTATATCTTTGGGTGATAAAATTAATAACCAATTTCCTGATTTGAGCGTAGTTCGCCGCCAGAATATTTCTCCCGACAGGGAAGTAGTTAGCCCGATTGTATATATGATTGATGGCATCCATTACGATGACCCTTCCTATAAAGCGCCTAAATATTTCTTTGACCAAGAGAAAGAAATTAGTTTTAATAAACCGCAAGCGTTTGACGATGGAGGCGAACCTTATGCCGACTGGCACATTTGGGTAAAGACTCCAAACCCTTTCGGGATGAGCAATTGCGGCTATGGTATATTTTACCAGGTAGCGTTGTTTGCTATACTTATGCGCAACAACCTCAAGTTTAATGCCGATTTTGTGGAACTGTTCGCACAACCCATTCGCTGGTTGAAGACCAATAAAACCAATGAATCGGAACGGGCAGCAGCAGAAATTGCCTTGCAAAACATGGGAAGCTCGCCTTACATCATGACTGACAAGGATGATGATTTGCAACTGGTGCAAAACCCATCGAGTGGCAATGCCTGGCAGAGTTATACCAGCCTGGAAGAACGTTGCAAGAAATCTATTTCGGCAGTAATACTGGGCCACGAAGATTGTATGAGCGGAACAGCCGGTAAACTTGGCTCGCAACAAGGCAATGAAAGCAGCCCAACCAATATTGCGCTAAAGGAAATTGAAAACGAACAGGACAAATGGCTGAGTGCAGTTATCAATGATAACGTAATTCCCAAACTGCGCAATTTGGGTATCGATATTCCGGAGGATGTTTGCTATGGTTACTCCAATAATTCTGAACTATGTGAAATTGCGGATTTAGAAAGCAAACGCAAAACCGATTTTGCAGGTATCGTAGAAACCCTTACAAGGGCAGGGTATGAGGTGGATGAAAAGTTTGTAGAAGCACAGACGGGGATACCGGTGAGGAGGAGGGGGTAGGGTTATTCTATTCGTTTATAAAAATGGTCGAGGTCATCACAACATAGTATTAAAACAACTTTGTGGTGCGGAAGAAAAGTTTGTAATTGTTTTTGAAGGTCAGTATAAAATGGTATCAATTCTGGATTATTTTTCTGCATGCCATCAAAAATTGCTGTGATTTCAAAAACTGCCTTATCTTTATTTACACAAAGAGCAAGCGGTTTTTTGTTGGTAAAATAACCTGCTTCAATTGCTGCTGCGCCCACCTGGTCAAGCTCTTTTTCTGAAATATTGGAACTGTTATAATATAATTGATTTTTTACGGTATCAAGAGCATATGTTTTAACGGAATCATATTTGGTAGGAGGTTCAGCCATTACTGCACTCATTAAGATTGGTATTAAAATAGTAACAGCGCCAATTATTGACACGACGAGCGACTTTCCCCATTTGAAACTCTTACCCCCTGAATTTAAATGTGCCATGATTTTAGCTTCCTGATAATGTTTAACAAGTCCAAATGTTATTAATGAGTAAAAGAAAGGGAAAACTATATTAGGAACTTTATCTTGTATCTTATCAGGTACTAAGAAAATGAAGCAAATTATTAGTATTGAAGTTAATATAGACCAAAACCATGCCCATTTTATTTTATCAATATCGCCAAGGGCTTTGAAATTAGAAGCAACCATATATCCGGCTACAAGCGGCCCTCCAAAGAAAGTGGCACCACGAATTACATTAGCTTTATAGACTTTCCCTTCCGGGATTGGCGGAGCTACTATAACTTCAGATGTTGGAGCAGGTGTTAGTTCAGTTTCTTCCATTTAGAAATGCGTTATAAATGTGAAGCAAACATAGGGAAAAATAATTTCCTTTATCGAATCTCTTTAAAAGATATATTTGTCCTAACTAGTCAGCAGAAAATGGAATTAGTCACTATCCAAAAGAAGATTTATGAAATAAGAGGGCATAAAGTAATGCTCGATTTTGACCTTGCTGAATTGTATGAAGTTGAGGTTAAGCGTTTGAAAGAAGCAGTGAGACGAAACATGAAAAGATTTCCTGATGATTTTATGTTTGAGCTTAATTATAAGGAGTTTACAAACTTAAGGTCGCAAATTGCGTCCTTAAATACAGGTGTTTGGGGAGCAGGATAAACAACAAACAGAGCAAGGTGAACGTAAAAGAATCGGGTATAAATGAGGTTTCAATTTGCAACCTCAAAGCTTACCTTTACAGATAGCGTATATCGGTAATAAATATACATTTGCCTGATAAATAAAATTTTATGAAGTTGAAAAATATCTTGTTTTGCGCAATTGTGATTGTATTATTCAGCCCTGTTTTAAAGGCGCAATATGAAATGCCAAAGCTTTCGGATGTGGAGGAAGTGAAAAACCGTCAACCGATTGTTATTGTAAATCCGCCAAGGCCGGGCTATGTTGATTTTTATAACAAGAAAGGTAAAACAACTGAGGCGGAAGTATATAAGCAGGTTATAAAAGATTATAATGATAACATGAAAGCTGCAGTTGACAAATTTTGGGATTTCAGTAAAAAAGAGGTTTTATACAAAACCCGTGCTGAACTGGATGCCATGTTTGCCGATAAAAGTGTGCAGGATAAGTACTATTTAATTTATTGTTACAGTTATTATTTTAATTATAATAAAGACTTTGACTGGGGAATGATAGATGGAGGCAATACAGTTCAGGGATCAAAAACGTTATTCGCCATAGGGCTTCCCAATAAAAAACCTTTTTTTGAAATATGGTTTAATGATTTGGTTCCTACCCCCATTCTTCTTATGCATTATGTTGCCACCACTAATTTCTTTTTTAAATATATATTAGCGAACAAAACGCAACCTGATTTGAAAGATTTTGCCGAAGCAAATTCTGATATGCTTTCCAAAAAAACCTTGCTATTGTCACAAGAGCAAGTAAGTCCTACCGTGGTTAATGATATACCAAGTTATTATCCTTGTAAATATAGAATAGTTAGTGATGAGGAACTTCTAAAAACAGTTTTAGCAGCCGATTCCAGTTGCGCTTATGTAGCAACAGGTGTTTATGGAAGCAAACAAGCAATTAACTGGATTATAAATTGTAAGGATGGCGCTCCTATAGGGTATAACTATAAAGAAGCTATGGGAGTGTCGTTTACAACCGATCAGGGATTTAGAAAAGATTTTTTCGGAGATTTAGGTAAGTTTTGTAAAGATTTGAAAAAATAAATGTGGCCGCAATTTGCAACCTCAAAACCCGTCATCACAATTTTGATTACCTAAACTTATTTCTGATATTTACGCTCAAACACACCCATCTATGAAAACAAAAAGATTTCTTTTAAGCACTGCGGCGTTCATTTTTAGTAGTGTTATTTCCTATGCCCAGTATGACCCGAGGCAAGTGCTGGAGTTGCCAAAATTTAAAGATATAGCTGCTGTTAAGAACCGTCAGCCAATTGTTGTTGTTAACGAAATAAACCCCGAAATAGAAAATAAGTTAAAGCATAACCACAAGGAAGATGTGATTAAGGATTACGAGCAGATTCTGGCAAACTACAATGATAACATGAAATATTTCATGAACAAATACTGGAAATATAACTCCCTGCCCGTTTTGTATAAAACACGCGGTGAGGTGGACGAACTGCTGAAAGATAAAAATAACCATGAAAAATATTATTGTGTATTTTGCTATAGCGCTATTGGGGGATATAAGAATGACTTTGACTGGACCATCGATAAAAAGGGTGATAAGATTGAAGGCTCTGCCACCATGTTTGCTGTAGGATATTTGGGCGAATCGCCTTTCTATAAAGGCGGCTTGGGTAGTTTGTTCACTAGCGCCACCGACCTGGCATTTCATGTTTGCATGTTAAACCAATGTTTTGACTATATTAATACACATGGCGAAAAGGCAAATCTGTTGGAAATGTTTGATGCAAATTCGCACATCATATCTCAAAAAACACTCCTTATTCCTGAATTCCGTGTAGACCCTAAAATAAAAGACCACGTGGGTGATTACTACCCTTGTAAGATTAAAGTGGTGGATAAAGACGAAATGGATAAGATGGTGACAACGGGTGATGAAAATTATGTATATGGGACGGATGCTTCTTATTTCTGGATGGTAGATTGCAAAACAGGAGCCATTGCCGGATATACGCTTAAACACCTTGGAAAAGAATTTAAAGGCGGACTTGAAAAGGATTTTTTCACAGAGATAGCCCATTACTGCGGAACAGCGAAGAAAAAATGAAAACCTAAATAAGGTTCCAATTTTTTCACTTTTCACTTTCCCCTTTTTACTTCCTCCTGTCCCCTCCCTGTCTTTCCATCATCCAACCCGGATATTCGGGAGTGAGTTTGCTTATTTCATCCAGCTTTTGTAATTCGTCGGGAGTGAAGGTAACGTTAACAGATTTCAGGTTGTCCTCTAATTGTTCAGGCTTTTTAGCGCCGATAATTACAGATGTAACAACTCGCTGGTGTAGTAACCAGGCAAGTGCGAGCTGTGCTACAGAGCCATTTTTAGCTTTAGCCATAGGTTCCAGTACATCTACAATATCAAAAGCTTTTTCTTTATTCACCGGAGGGAAATCGAAATTGATGCGCCTTGCACCTTCTTCTTTTTGTCCGTCGCGTTTAAACTTGCCGCTCAAGAAGCCACCTGCCAGCGGGCTCCAGACCATCAGGCCCATGTGCTGGTCTTTCAATACAGGTACAAGTTCACGCTCCAAATCTCGCGAAGCAATAGTATAGTAAGCTTGAAGAGAAACAAACGATGCAAGCCTGTTGTAGTGGGAATAAGCCTTTGCTTTCATAATATGCCAGGCTGCAACATTGCTGCAACCAATGTAACGCACTTTACCACTTTTCACAACGCTGTCGAGGGCATCGAGGGTTTCTTCTATGGGTGTCAGTTCATCGAAACCATGAATTTGGTAAAGGTCAATGTAGTCCATATTCAAGCGTTTCAGGCTGGCCTCCACTTCATGCAGAATATGTTTGCGGCTCAGTCCGCTTCCGTTAGGGCCTTCGTGCATTTTGCCGCGCACTTTGGTAGCAATCACCAATTGGTCGCGGTTAAGGCCAAGATCGCGGAGGGCTTTCCCTGTCATCTGTTCCGAAAGCCCTTCAGAATATACATTGGCTGTATCTATAAAGTTGATGCCGCCATCAATCGATTTTTTCACCAGTTCGTTCACTATATCTTGTTCAATGGAGCCGATATTTGTCCAGTAGCCTTTGCCGCCAAAGGTCATCGTGCCGAGGCATAGTTCCGATACTTTTAATCCGGTATTTCCTAGTAGGTTGTATTTCATATGCGTTGATTTTTTAGGGAGACGCAAAGGTAGGGCATTTTATTTTGAGGGCGTTATTATCAATATTTTAATTACTTCTTCATGTTGGAATTCCCAACGGCGTAAAGGAATTTCCTATCTTTGAATAAAATTAATACGCCTATGAAAAAGTTATCCGTAATTCTGTTTTTCCCCTTAGCCTTTTTATTATGTCCTCATTTCTGCGAAGCACAATATAAAGTGCTGCTGAATTTTAACGACACCAATGGAAAGAATCCATACTTGGGTGCACCGGTAGTTTCAGGAAAAACGATATACGGAACAACCACTAAAGGCGGTGCGAATGGCGATGGTTGTGTTTATTCACTCGATACGAATGGCCGCAATTATAAAGACTTGCTCGATTTTAATATTAGCAATGGTTCGGATGCCAGCGCACCTTTATTGCTGGCCGGAAATAAACTATATGGTACCACAACCATGGGCGGCCTCAATGCGAAAGGATGTATTTTTTCGCTCGATACGAATGGTGGCGGGTATAAAGACCTGCTCGATTTTAACGGAGTAAATGGTTCCCGCCCCTATGGCGGAGTGCAGCTTTGTGGCAACCGTTTATTTGGCATGACTGCTTATGGAGGTGCAAACAGTGTGGGTGTTATATACTCTATTGATACCAATGGAACAGGGTTTAAAACATTACTTGTTTTTAATGGTGTAAGCGGCTCCAACCCCGACGGGGAATTTACAATTCTGGGCAATCGCCTGTTTGGCATGACCTTTGCCGGTGGTACTTTTGGTGAGGGTGATATTTTTGTAATGGATACCAGCGGAGCATTAATATCATTCAATTACATCCTTAACTTTTCCGGAGGAAATGGCTCATATCCCCTTGGGGATCTGACCTTCAATAATGGTAAATTTTTCGGAATGACAGAAGAAGGCGGTATAAATGCCGAGGGTAATATTTTTACGATTGACTCGAGTGGAAACAATTTTAAAGATCTGATGGATTTTAATTTAACCGATGGAGGATTGCCTTATGGTTCATTGGTGCTTTCAAATGGAAAACTTTATGGAATGGCACAACAAGGCGGCCTGAACAGCGACGGGCTTATTTTCTCTATTGACAGTACCTGGACTTCGTTTACCGATTTGTATGATTTTAACGGAACCAAAGGCTCTGTACCTTATGGTACGTTAGCGCTTTCTAATGGCAGTTTTTACGGTGTGGCATACAGCGGCGGAACACACAATGATGGTGTTGTTTTCAGATGGAGGGATAGCAGCATAGAAACTTCTGCAAATACAGTAGCTGCGAAAACACAAAAAGTAAAGGTATTTCCAAATCCTTCAAACGGGTTGTTCACTGTGGTTTGTCATTCTGATCTGCCGGCGGGCAGAGAAATATCTCAGTCCATAATTGAAGTATACAATGTTTTAGGAGAAAAAGTGTATTCGCAATCCACAACTCACCAATCACCAATCACCATTGATTTAAGTACACAGCCCAATGGGATCTATCTCTACAGGCTTATTTCGGCTGATGGCAGTTTGACAGGGGAGGGGAAGCTGGTGATACAACGCTAAGACCTCACCCTGCACCCTCTCCTACGAGGAGAGGGAAAAGTCATTGACTTTCATAAAAACCTCATCTTGCTGATATAGTTTTGTACTCAAGCTATCAGCCATCAGCTAATAGCTATTAGCTATGAAAGACACAACCCTAAAAATCCCGGAAGCCGATAAGACACGCTATATCACGCAGGTAGTACTTACGGGCAACCAGGTGATAGACTGTATTCAGGCAGCCATTAAATTTCACCAGGATAATTTTATTCCGCTGCGTACCATTTCGCTTATTCCATCCTGGTATGAGAAGTTTTTCGCTTACATGGACAAGGCCAATTACAAGCGCACACACGAACATCTGAGTGAAGATACAATTCTTTGCATGTTTGATGTGGATATTAAAAAAGGCACCCGTTTGCAAAAAAGCGAAATGTATTTCGAGCATTATTTCACCAGCCGGGACGAGAATGCTACGGCATACTTTGGGCCGCAGGCGAAAGCGTAAGTTAATTAGTAATTAATAATTAGTAATTAGGAATCGCAAAGCCTCGCAATGACGAACCTCACGGGTTTTCATTACTAATTCCTAATTATTCATTACTAATTAAAAAGGCAAGTCATTGACTTTTCAACTAACCACAATTTGCTACTTTATTTTTGCGGAACAGTTGGCAGTTGGATATTTTACTTTCAACTTTCAACTTTTAACTTCAACAAAAGGGATGCCAACTACCGCTTTTTTTAATAGTATTAAAACCCAGTTGCAAAGTATCGGGTCGTTCGATCAGAGTTTTGATTTATCCACTTTTGATACCAGCATGCCTCAGTTTATCCAGTTGTGGAACAACCAGCTGGCAAGCCTGAAAGCCGCCGATACCGAGGCAAACATATTGTATTCGTTCTCGCTCCCTGCACTTTTTATCGAGTTCCTTAACTTGGAAACCGAGCAGCTTGGCAACGGTAACCAGATTTATCCCGACCTGGTGGTGCGCATACACATATTACACCGTTTAGAAGATGCAGGCGACGGAACACTGGAGCAAAACCTTGCCGTGCTTGGCCTTCGCGATGCTGTGCAAACAGCATTGCAGAATTTCAGGCCGGCAGGGGCTTCAGAATTTATTCGCCACAGCCAGCAGATGGATTACAACCATAATAACGTGTATCACTACACTATGGATTATGAATGCACCTATGTGGATACCCTCACCAATCAGCCTGTGGGCGCTATAATCACCAACCCTGCACTGCAACCTATTACACCGCAAATAACAGGCGTTTATGATCCGCCACCGTTTACAAAATAAAGCTAATAGCTGATAGCTTATGGCTAATAGCTAAATACAAAATGCACAAACATTAAATTAAATAATAGTAAGCTAACAGCCATAAGCTATTAGCTAAAAGCTTAAAAACACATGGCACGCAGCATACCGGTAATATATAATCAGCTTTTGCAGCAGAAGAATGCACAAAGTTCTTTAAGCGGACTTACTTCCACATCGCAGGTAAGCCTTTGGAATTTGTGGCTGTGGGTAACGGCTGTATCGCAAAATCTTTTTGAACAGCTCTGCGATTTGTTCCAGGCGAATATAGAGGCAAGCATTGCCAATGCCGCTGTTTATACGCCGCAATGGATTGTTGCCAAGCTTAAGCAGTTTCAATACAGTGCAACGGTTCCACAGAATGTAGTGCTCGATACTACCTATTTTACCATCAACTATCCTTCTGTTATTCCCGCATATCAATTAATATCCCAGGCCTCGGTGCAGATAAATTCCACGCGCTCGCTTACTATTAAAGTAGCAGGTGGCTCGCCGCTTGCTCCTGTTTACATCCTTCCGGGCGATGTTGCAAAATACAATGCTATTGTTTCCTATATAAATGCCTGGATGATTCCCGGAACTCAGTATAACCTTGTAAGCCTTCCTCCTGATATCGTATATGTTTTTGCTAAGGTTTATTATGATGCTTCGTATGCGGGAGTTGTGCAGGGAAATATGCAAGCGGCCATCAATAATTTTTTGGCAGGCATACCGTTCGACGGAACTTTTAATGTAAGCGGATTGGAAGATGCCATGCTGAATGTAAGTGGCGTAGAGGATGTGGTGCTGAATAATGTTTGGGTGCAAACCAATGCTGAGTTTGTTTCCAACCCCCTGGCCTCAACATTGCCATCTGCGCCATGGCCCTATGGTACATATCTTATTCAGCAAAACA
>DATHOL010000231.1:0-3744 GCA_035484895.1 Bacteroidia bacterium
AACGGAAAAATTACCGTAAACGAATTATTATCATTAAAATCGAGTTGCAAATTACTGGGCGATATAGTTGTGGGACGTTTATCTATAGAACCGGGGGCGCAATTCAGCGGTTCCTGTGTAATGGGAAATGCAGTTAAAGGCTTATATAATGGACAGGAATCAACCAAAGAAAGAGCCGAGCGGAAACCGCAGACAGTCTCTTAACGCGCTTGCCCGTTATTCGGGCATGGGTTTTCAGATTGCAGCTACCATAATTTTATGCCTTTTATTAGGGAAATTCCTTGATTCGAAAGTGCATATTTCAGCCAAGTTTCCTGTATTTACTACTATTCTGACTATACTCGGGGTTTTCCTTGGGGTCTACCTTGTAATTCGCGATTTATTAAAGAAAAAATGAAAGCAGTTCAACGGCGTTTTATCCTTCAATTATTAGGTATTTCAGTAGTTCTGTATGGTATTCTCTACCTGGTATTTACCAGGTATGTTATTGCCGATGTGCCGCTGTTAATAATGATTGCGCTTTTATTTGCGGTTAATTCAATGGCTTTTATTATGATTTCAAACACCAGGGAAAAAAAGCCGAGCAGCTTCGTGTATTCCTATATGACAATCAGTTTCGGCAGAATGATTATCTGTGCCGTTTTTGTGTTTTCGTATGCGTTAACACACCACCACGATGCGCGCACTTTTGCACTCTCCTTTTTTATGCTTTATTTCATTTATACAATAGTGGAAGTAAGAGCTATTTATAGTTTTTTTAACGCCCCGAATCCATAGAGCTGACAAGCATTACAAAATACTAAATTAAGGTGGTTCTTCTTATTTGAACAAATGCCACACAAAGGCGCTTACCCCTGCAATTAATACCAGAGCAATCAGGACAATTAAAATAAATGAGAACCTGTTTAACGTATTCCTGAATCCATCCCATTTTTTTATGCGTTGGTATTTTCCATAACCCATAGCCATTGCCCGGTTACCTTCAATATCTATTTCCAAATAATCTGCTTCGTCCGGGGAAATATGAATGAGCTTATCCTTCAGCATTTTTTCCAGCAAGTTTTTCATTCTTGCCTGAATATCGGGGTTGTGTTCTGAATTAATAACGTACGAGTAAGGCAAACGGCCTCCTTGCTTTATTATTTCATTCAGCACCTGGTGGATAATATCTTTATCATTGACCCAGTTTGGATAAACACCTTTATGTTGAGGATTCATGGGGGATAAGTAGAGGCGCAAAACTACAAAGGCTTCATGGAATAAATGTTATGGATTTATTAAGATACGCTGCATAATTATATATGATATTAAATGCTGCACAATATACCGGCGCTAAAAAAAATAAGCAGCGCCAGTTTAGAATCTACTGAAGATGGCAGAGATTGCCGGTTGGAAGTTGTTTTTGAGTGCGGAATACGTTTATATCCGCCTTCCGATAAAACCTGCTTGCCATGCTGTCTCAGGTAAACACGGGAACCTTTCGAAGGCCCGTTGATTTCTATTTTTTTATCTGTGCCCAATACAGTTATTCCGCCCAACTCATCACTGTCTTCTCTTATAAGTATGAGGTTTTCCTTTTGCATCAGGTCCAGTACAGCCCTTATTTTTTTTTGATAGCGTAATGATTGGGAATCATTCAGGAAATTGGAATAAAAAGAGGGCTCCTGATAATATTCTTTACCCACTAATAATGATAATACACTATTTATGATATCTTCGCTGTTCCCTTTAAAATGATAGTATCTGTTTGGCATCTCCACGTTTCTTATTCTATTTAATCAAATATAAAAGTATGCTGTCCCTATAAAATTGATATAAATCAGCAAATTGCTTTTAATTGAAAAATGTACTGATTATCAGGCATTAAAATATCGTTTTACAATAGGGATATTTAAAATTCTCCCAAAAAATACAGTTTTTGTCCGAGTTGCAAATTCTTGCGAATAACAAGATTGCTATTATCTTTGCCCATGATGCAGGAGATAAATTCTTAAACCTGAGTCTGTACACACTATGAATAACAAGAAGTGGTTTTATGCGGCATTTATAGTAATTAACCTGCTGTTATCTTGTTATTACCTGGATGTATGGATTACGCCCAACACCGCTTGCAGGGCCATGCCGGTGCTTGCACTTTATGAAGACAAAACAATAGTAATAGATAAATATAAAGATTATGCAGGCGATGTGAGTGTGATTAATAATCATACCTATTCCAATAAAGCGCCTCTTTCATCTTTTTTGGTTTATCCTTTTTATTCTTTATATAAATCAATGGGATTGCCGGAATTGAAGGATACCACATTAAAGAAATACCCCATTTATATATGGGCTTATAAAAACCCCGACGGCAGCCTGATTATGGCGGATGGCAGGTCCTTTTTATTGCCAAAATCATCTACTGTTTTTATACTTGGCGATATTTTGTGCGGGGTAATTCCTTTTATTATTGCACTCTTCCTGTCATTATTCGCCATAAAGCGAATCACCTCAAAGGTTTCACCGGTGGCTATTGTAATGTTATCTTTTTATGCTTCTTTTCTTTTTACCTATGCCGGGGCTTACACAGGGCATCTTTTAAGCGGAATATTTGCTTTGGCAGGATATGTTTTCCTGAAAAAGAAAAACTATCTTTTAGCCGGCTTATTGCTTGGGCTGGGTGTGGCAACGGAGTTTACGGTAGGAATACTTGTTCCGGTATGGGCATTGCTTATTTTTACGAATGAAAATGAAAAGAAATCCTTATGGGAGAAGTTTGTAAAACTTGTGTTTTTCGGGGGAGGTTTAATTCCCGGAATGGTTATCGTTTTGTATTACAACTATCACCTTACAGGCTCTGTATTCAAAACCCCATATAATTATGAAGTTCACCAGCAAAAGCAAAATGCCCAGGAACTTGGCTTTAATGCCCCGACACTCCAGGCCTTTTGGGGTATTGTATTCTCTACCTACAGAGGGCTTTTGTTTTATGCGCCCATATTTATTTTACTGCTTTGGTATGTGCTTAAAAATGGATATCAAAACTTTTTTAAAAATGCAAAAAGCAAAATGGCATTGTTAAGTGCGGGGTTAAAAAACTATTTGCTTTTGACCGTTGTAGCTTTTCTGCTTTTGATTTCTGCTTATTACCAGTGGCCGGGAGGCTGGGCCTTTGGGCCGCGTTATTTAATTCCGATGGTATTGATTGCGCTGTATGAAGGGGTTATTTACCTGTCATCAAAACGGATTTCTCCCTATGTCTTTTACGGGCTTACGGGATTGGGTTTGTTATTTGTATGGATGGATAAATCTACCAAACTCTTTATGCTTCCTGATTTTCCGCAGGACTACGAGAAAATGAATTTAAATGCAGGCTTGCTGCATATAATAAGCGATTATAAGAATCCGGTGTTTAATATAGTGGTTCCCGACTTTATGCAGCATAAGTTTAATGCCAATATGCTTCCGGTGTTTATTTTTGACAGCAGCCCTGCTGCAGCTATTTACCTCTGGCCGGTTTTATTTGTTGCAGGACTGATACTTTTAGCCCGCTGGTATGATAAGTTATTTCCTGCACCTGTTGAAATTCCGGTGGCAAAGCCTAAAGCGGCACCTAAAAAGCTAAAGCGCAAATGAAACCCGAGAAGAAGAAACCTATAGCAAGCAGTTCTGCTAAAAAGCAAGCAGGCAGCATTCCTCCAAAAAAGGCAGAGCCTAAGTTTGCATTACCGGAAACCAGAAAATGGGCCATTTTAATAGGGTTGG
>DATHOL010000232.1:0-4025 GCA_035484895.1 Bacteroidia bacterium
ATTGATTATAATCTAGTAAGCGCTCCTATGGAAAAAATGATGACACGGGCGTACATCCTGCCCGATGCCAAACATTCGGACCATTGCCCTATGGTTACGGAGTTTGAGTTTTAGGGAAAAATCTTATTTCTTCCCCCTCACCCTGCAATCTTTCAGGTATTTCAGCACATCTTTTTCCCAGGCCTCCGGGTGGGAATAATAATATAAAGTGTTAATGCTTTCGGCAGGCGGTGGAGCATCTTGCAATGTCTTACTGCGATTTGGAAATCCCTTTTTTTCAAGAACAGGGGCTAGTGCCTGCATAATTGATAGGTCTCCATCGGAGCGTGCCTGCCAAAGAAAAATGGGCCTCTTAGCCTTTTCTACAGCGGGAATCAGACTGTCTCCCCACATTTTGCCCCAGCCTTTAACGGGAGATATGGCAAAAAAACATTTTATCCCAAGTGGAGAATTTCCATCCTTTTCGGCGGTTAATAATACTTGTGTCCCTCCATAACCGTAACCTGCCAGCACAATATTATTTGTATCGGCATACGGTTGCTGTTTAATCCAGCGCAAAGCTGCTATAACATCTTTATTCGCATTTTTATGCAGGGCATATATCTGCCGGAATGCCAATTGTGCCATTTCTCTTCTCTTGCTTATTTGTTTTTCAGCATTGCGAATGTATTCCCCAGGATTATCTGATTGTCCGCTACGGATAGGTTTAAAAAAGACATATCCTCTCCTAACCCAATAAGCGGCCAACGCATTGCTTGAGTCAGGTTCTTTTTCACCATCGTGGTTCCACATGAATACTGGGAATGGCCCTTTCCCCTTGGGTTTACATAAATATCCTTTCAGTTTTAACGAATCTGAAGTGTAAAAAATAGCTTCCGGCTCATCAACAATATTTAATCCCTTGTCTTGAGCTTTACCCTTGTTTGTTTGTGCATTTACCTGCACAGAAGAAAAAAATAAAAACGCAAGTAAAGCAAAAATGAATTTCATTTTTTTAAATATTTTACAATCTTTTCAGAGCTTCAGTCACATCTACTTTTTTCATCACAATGCTTTCCACTTCATCCACATTAATACGTTCCTGTTTCATGGTATCGCGGTCGCGAATGGTAACTGTGTTGTCTTCCAATGTTTGATGGTCAATGGTAATAGCGTAAGGCGTGCCAATAGCATCCTGCCTGCGATAGCGCTTGCCAATAGAATCTTTTTCATCATACTGGCAATAAGTTTGCAGCATAAGTTTATTGAAAATTTCAATACCCTTTTCAGGCAAACCATCCTTTTTCATTAATGGAAGAACGGCGACTTTTACAGGAGCCAGGAAATGTGGAATACGCATTACATCGCGGGTGGTGCCATCTTCCAATGTTTCGGTAGTTAATGATTGCGATAATATGGCTAGCACCGTTCTATCAAGTCCTATAGAGGTTTCAACCACAAAAGGAACATAACTCGTGTTTAGTTCTGGATCGAAATATTGCAATTTTTTACCGGAGAATTTCTCATGGCTCTTCAAATCGAAATCGGTACGGGAATGAATGCCTTCCAGCTCCTTAAACCCGAATGGAAATTCAAATTCAATATCGCAAGCCGCGTTTGCATAATGCGCTAATTTCGTGTGGTCTTTGTACCTGTACTTACCTTGTGGAAAACCAAGGCTATGGTGCCATTCCAATCTCTTTTTCTTCCAGTTTTCATACCAATGCAGTTCAGTTCCGGGTTGAACAAAAAACTGCATTTCCATTTGTTCGAATTCCCGCATACGGAAAATAAATTGCCTGGCTACAATCTCATTTCTAAAAGCCTTTCCGGTTTGTGCAATACCAAAAGGAATTTTCATCCGCGTGGTTTTTTGCACATTTAAAAAGTTTACAAAAATACCCTGTGCCGTCTCCGGACGAAGGTATAATTGGTTAGAACTTTCTTCCATAGCACCCATACTGGTAGAAAACATCAAATTAAACTGACGAACATCTGTCCAGTTTTTAGTACCTGATACGGGACAAACAATCTCACAGTCTACAATAATTTGGCGCAAATCTGTCAAATCGCTTGCTTCCATCGCTGCTTTAAAACGGGAAAACACATTATTGATAGTATTCTGTATTTCCGTTATTCTCGGATTAGTCGCACGATAAAGCGTTTCATCAAACTTCTCCCCGAAACGCTTTTTAGCTTTTTCAACTTCCTTTTCAATTTTATCGGCTTGCTTTGCCAGGTAGTCTTCAATAAGCACATCGGCCCTGTATCTTTTCTTTGAATCCTTGTTATCAATGAGCGGATCATTAAAAGCATCCACGTGGCCGGAAGCCTTCCATATAGTAGGGTGCATAAATATGGCGGAATCAATTCCCACTATATTTTCATTCATTTGCACCATGGCTTTCCACCAATAAGTGCGAATGTTATTTTTCAATTCTACTCCATAGGTGCCATAATCGTATACAGCACTAAGCCCATCATATATTTCGCTCGATGGAAAGATAAACCCATATTCCTTGCTATGGGAAATTACATTTTTAAAGTGTTCTTCGTTATTCATGCTTGCCCCTATTCCAATTTAGTAGGAAGGCGGGGGCACAAACTTAACTCCAATTTTTCATAGTTTTATGCATAATTGTATGAAATTAATTACATTTGCACCTTAAAACACAAACAATCATGAAAAAACTACTACTTTCTTTTTCTGCTTTGGTAATTTTAGGATTACCTAGATTAATAGCCCAGGTGCCAAACGCGGGTTTTGAACAATGGACCCCTAATTTACTTGTTCCTACAGCAAATGATCCTAATGGCGGTTTAGGTACTACCGGTTGGTGGGATTTAAATGTATTCAACTCTTCTATACTTGGCGGCAGCCCTATTACTGTATTCAAAGACAATTATCAACCTTTTCAGGGAACCTATTGCGCCAAGATTGTTTCGCAAACTATGTCCCAAACTAGTTTTGATACTATAAAACATTTCGACCCGAGTTTCAATTATCCACAAACCAATGGATTGATTTTTACTGCTACAATAGGATTTACCGGCAAAGTAACAGCAGGAATACCTATTACAAACAATTGGAAATCATTCTCGTTCTATTATAAATATTTTCCAAATGGTTCCGATACCTGTTCCTGCACTATTGGAATATACCATTGGAACAGCGTTACACATCAACGCGATTTAATTGGTGGTGGAATATGGAAATCCGGTGCACAGCAAGCTTCGTGGACTCCTGAAACCGTAAATATTTTCTACGATTCAGCGTCTTCAAAGGCTGATACAGCATTTATACTATTTAGCGCTGCATCCATTTACTCCAATCCTAAAGTGAATGACAGTATGATGATTGATTCCAGTGCTTACCTGGCTTCGGGCATAGATAATATTGCCGCACACAGCGATAATGTAAATCTTTATCCCAACCCGGCCAACAACCAGATTAACTTTGCTGTTACTGGTCAGTTCAAAGTTGGTATGGTTGAAGTATATGACATCACAGGTAAACTTATGGGCACTTATATAATGCATAATAACTTGCTGACAATTAATACCCAATCATTCAATACCGGATTGTATTTATACAAAATGTATGACAATACCGGGGCTCAGCTGAATGTTGGCAAATTCAGCGTGGTTAAATAAATTACCGTAATCTTATTAAAAATCCCGGTCAGGTTAATCTGGTCGGGATTTTTTTTATTTTTGTTTTCATAATTATCACCAAATAAAATTTATCCCCATGAAAAAACTTTTACTTTTCTCTTTACTATTGGTAATTTTAGGATTACCGAAACTATCGGCCCAACTCATTAATCCTGATTTTGAAACCTGGACGCCGGATTCATTTGTATCTTCTGCAAGAAATCCCAATTCAGGCCTTGGAAATTCGGGCTGGTGGGATTTTAATCTCACTCATGCATTATTTCTTGGAATTAGCCCTATTACAGTTTTTCAGGATAGCATAAACCCTCATGGCGGTAAATATTGTGCCATGATTGTTTCTGAACCTATGGCTAAAAAAGCGTTGGACACCT
>DATHOL010000233.1:0-4941 GCA_035484895.1 Bacteroidia bacterium
TTTTTACACTTTTTGATTTTTCAGCAAAATGGGACCCGGTGCCAACTATGTTGTGCCAGGACCACACTAAAGTAATTAAAGGTTTTTATGGGCAAACGACTGCATTCAATGAACAATTCATTAAATCTTCGGTAACTATAATGGGAGAAAATAAAGGAGCGAATGAAGCCAAATATATTCACGGGGATTTTGGAAAAGGCACCTGGACATTTTATGGTGGACACGATCCGGAATGTTACCAGCACCATGTTGGCGATCCTCCTACCGATTTGGCTCTCCACCCTAATTCACCGGGATACAGGCTAATTTTAAATAATGTCTTGTTCCCCGCTGCTAAAAAGAAAAAGAGAGAAACTTAAGCTATCATATCAAACAGTTACCTCACGCTGAGACCTCCCTTCTACAAAATACATATCCACTTCGCCTTTGTTTTTGGCTTGTATTTTTCCTCTGTAAGTACAGTTAAAATCATTTTTCACCATTTCATAGGTGCTTCCTGAAATATTAACTTTCCCCGCTTCTCCGCTGCTTTCCATGCGCGATGCAAGGTTAACAGTATCACCCCAAATATCATAAGCAAATTTCTTTACGCCTACGATACCTGCAACAACTGGGCCGGTATTAATTCCTATCCTGATTTCAAAAACTTCCTTCCCTTCTTTTGCTCTTTGATTTTTGTGCCGCTCCATAAATCCTACAATTTCCAATGCCGCGCTTACCACATCTTTCGCATTTGTTTTATTAGGCACAGGTAAACCTCCTGCCGACATATAACTATCTCCAATAGTTTTTATCTTTTCTAAATTATGAGCATGGATAATATTATCAAAGGCATGAAATAAATAATGCAATTCTTCTACCAATTCAGTAGGTGAAAGCTTTTCCGATATTTTTGTAAAGTCTTTAAAATCGGTAAACATTACCGATACCATATCAAAACTTTTGGCTTTTGCTTTTCCGGTAGCTTTTAATTCTTCGGCTGTTTCTGCAGGAAGGATATTCAGCAATAAGTCATCACTGCGTTTCTTTTCTTTTGAAATTCTTCTGCGTTGAAAGAAAAACAATCCTGCAGCCAGAAACATGATGGAAAAGCCGCCAATAAATGAGTTTTTAATAACCTTTTGCCGTTGGCTTTCTTTAAGATTTATTGCCTTTTGCTTGTCTTGTTCAGCTTTCGAAGAATCTGCTTGCCGCTGATATTCATAATTCATCTCAGTCTGAAGAGTCTTTTGATTGATTAAACTATCACGGTATATAAAATAATTATTTTTGTCCTGTACCTCCGCTTTATAATCACCTTTCGCACTATCCAATTCTGCTAATGAGTTATATTCATTTTTTATATCATCCTTCCGTCCCATTCCCTTTGAAACTAACAGGGCAGAATCGAGGTAAATTTTTGATTCAGCATACTTATTTTGTTTTAAATAACTATATCCTATGCTTTCCAATGGCCATGCATATAATGAATTGGAGTGGATTTCTCTAATTATAGCTAATGCTTTAAAGGAATACTCGAGAGATTTTTCATATTGATTCTGGCCATTATAAATTTCTCCCAGGTTGCCCAACGTAATTGCCACACCGCGTGTGTATTTAATTTTTTCATCCAGTTCCAGCGCTTTAAAAGAATATTCAAGTGCACTATCATACTTCCCTTCTCCTTTATAAAGATAACCAATGTTTCCCATATTTATGGCTTCAATTTCCTTATCTCCTATTTTACGAGCCAGCCTTAATGCCTTATTATATAATTCCAATGCCCTCGAATAATTTTGCTGACCAATATAAATAGTAGCAATATTGCCAATAGCAAAAGCGGCATCTTTATCATCTTTTATCTCCTCATCCGCATCTAAAGCTTTGTTGTAGTAGTCTAGCGCCTTAGGGTAATTACCCAGTGCTTTATAAACATTCCCCATTCCATTCTGGCAGAAAGAAGTTCCCTGCTTACCTCCACCATCCTCATAAGCAAATAGTCCTAGTTGATAGTTGTTTAAAGCCTTAGCATAAAGGCCTTGATAAAAATAGCAATTTCCAAAGGTATTGTAAGCAGAACCTATCCCGGATTCAAATCCGAGTTTAGTAGCTAATTCCAATGCTTCACCAGCAAATATCATTGCGCTATCATACTTTGAAATCCTCCGCAATTTATCGGCAAGTGAGTTGAATGTATTTACTTTGTTGGTGTCTTCTTTTTGATTTTTAAGAACCTTCTTTAAGGAGTCAATCTTATGCGTTTGGGCTGAAGCCAATGGTAGAAACCAAATAATCAGGAAACTGTTAAGGACTATTTTCTTGATGTTCATTGCCATTTATCAGTAAAGGTAACAAGTATTAGTTACCCTACCTATATTCATTAAACTTTCCCCTCTACAAAATACATATCCACCTCGCCTTTGTTTTTGGCTTGGATTTTTCCACGATGTGTGCAATTGAAATCATCTTTCACTAATTCATACGTACTGCCCGAAATATTAATCTTGCCCGGTTCGCCACTACTCTCCATGCGCGATGCAAGGTTTACCGTATCACCCCAAATATCGTAGGCAAATTTCTTTACGCCTACTATTCCCGCAACAACATGGCCTGTGTTTATCCCAATACGTATTTCAAATACTGGTTTGCCTTCTTTTATTCTTTGCTGTTTATGTTTTTCCATAAAACCAACAATTTCAAGTGCAGCATTTACCACATCTTTTGCATGGGTTTTATTTGCCATAGGCAGGCCACCGGCAGCCATATAACTATCTCCAATAGTTTTAATTTTTTCAATGTTGTACTTATGAATGATGTTATCGAAACCTTTAAAACAATAATCTATTTCCGCAACCAATTCTTTGGCTGATAACTTTTCTGCGATGTTTGTGAATCCTTTAAAATCGGTAAACATCACCGTTACCTCATCAAAAGATTTGGCATCAGCATTACCTTTTTGCTTTAACTCTTCTGCTACTTCTTCAGGTAGAATATTTAACAACAACTCATCGCTGCGCTTTTTCTCTTTGGCAATTCGCTTACGCTGAAAGAAAAACAATCCGGCCGCCAGGAACATAATAGAAAAGCCCCCAATGAATGCATTACGAATTACTTTTTGCCGCTGTCTTTCCTTTTCGGCAACCGCATTCAGCTTATCCTGCTCATATTTCATTTCAGCCTGGGTAGTTTTCTTAATAGTTGCTTCATTTAACAAGCTGTCTCTATAAATAATATAGTTTTTATAGTCTGTCCAGGCAGTTTTAAAATCGCCATTTGCACTGTCAATATTTGCCAGGTTTCTGTATATGTCCTTTATATATTCCTTATCGCCGGTTTGCTTGGATATTTGCAAAGCAGAATCAAAATATACTTTAGACTCATTAAATTTCTTTTGGTACAAATAGATGTATCCCATATTTGACAAATCAAAGCCATAATCGGATACATCGCCAATTGATTTGCTAAGCGCTAATGCCTTACTGTCATAAAAGAAAGCAGAATCATACTCTTTTTCATCATTATAAATGTTTGCAATATTTCCAAGCACGCTGGCCTCGCTTTGCTGGTCGCCAATTGTGCGGGTAATTTTTAAAGCCTCTGAATAATTTTCCAAAGCTTTCCCGTAATCCTTATTATGATGATATATATTGGCAATGTTTTGCAGGCAATCGGAATATCCACTCGCATCGCCTATTTTTTTGTTGATATTTAATGCCTGAAGGTAATTATCTAATGCTTTATCAAAATCGTTAAGCCGGATATTCACATTGCCTATGTTATTATAACATGTTGCTATACCTTCACTATCCCTGAGGTCTTTAAATGTTGATAAAGCATTGAAATATCCCTCCAAAGCTTTGGGATAATTACCCATTTTTTCAAAAATTATTCCCAGGTTGCCGTGGCTTCTGGCAATACCTACTTTATAGGATATCTTTGTAAACACATCCAAACAATCCTGGTAATATTTTAAAGCACTAGCCTCGTTTCCTTCGTAATCGTAACAATTCCCGATTACCATTAAAGCATTTCCCCTGCCTTTTTCAAATCCAATTTTTTTAGCTAACTCCAGCGCATCATTGGCATATTTCATTGATGTGTCGAACCTGGATGTGGCCCATAACTTAACACTTAGTGTAATTAATGACTTTACTTTATTTGTATCTTCCTTTTCGCTGCCGATTACTTTATGTATCGAATCAACATCGTGATTTTGCGCCTCTGCAAAAAAACCTATAGTTGAAAGCAAGCCTATAAACAGTAGTTTATTATAATTCATGGGGATATAATTATAAGAACAAATGTAAAATATTTTCTAACAGGAATGCAGTTGTTCCGAAATTTTCAATTTTTGCATTGAAAGCTGCCGGCTGTATAATCAAACCTGAGCATATCCGGATTGTACAGTGGATTGTGGGAATTATCGTTGGGAATTAAAAGATTAATCATATCCAACAACATCCCTACATTCTTCTGGTAGCAATCTTCTATCTGGATATTTTTCTTTTTTCCGTTCCAGTTTATTTCTATGTATATCTGCCTCAACGAATCACAACTTTTTTTTGCACCCGATATATATGCTGTTTTAAGCGAATCAAAAGGAAAGTGCTCCATAAAATTTTCAACTATATGCCTTTTTGTTTTTGAAAGCTTTTTATCCAGTAATGGTGCAGGCATATAGCCCGAATCATACATATCTCCTTCTTCGGCATAATTATCAATATAAATGGTGGAATCCGTTATGGTATATTCCATTGAGTTAACACAATCATATTGGTTATCGTGAATTATTATGGCGTTCCCAAAAGATTGATATTTTTTATCGCTTTTGCCGGCGTAGGAAAAGGCAATAAGTACGGTAAATAAAAAACTGTCCATTAAATATTTTAAATATTTCACAGTTAATAAAGATACTTGTTTTAACTACGAATAGTTTTTAAACTTACTGTGGCAGATTAATAC
>DATHOL010000234.1:0-4077 GCA_035484895.1 Bacteroidia bacterium
TTTGCGGTTTCTTTTTCTTTTTGGTGTCTTTCCATCCTAAACTGTTGAGCAAATCATCTGCCGATTGGATAAGCCCCGCCTTATTCTGGCGGATTAAAAGATTGCAGCCTTGAGAAAACATATCCTCGCTCCGGCCCGGAAAAGCAAACACCTCACGACTATAGGAGAATGCAATATCAGCAGTTATTATAGCCCCTCCTTTTGCTTTTGACTCCACAACTACAACAGCATCCGATAAGCCAGCTATAATACGGTTTCGCTTTGGGAAATTTTCCGGTGAAAGTTTGGTGCCGCTGGTAAAATCAGTCAGTAATCCCCCATTATCCAGCATCTTTTGTGAGAGATTGCTGTGCTCGGCAGGATACATAGAATCCAGTCCATGGCCAATGACTCCCACTGTAGGCAGACCATATTTCAGAGCAGCTTTGTGGCTTGCCGCATCTATTCCATAGGCAAGCCCGCTAATGATCAATACATTGGAATCTTTTAATCCTTCCACCAAATCGTTGCACATTTTTTTACCATATTCGGTGGCATTGCGGGTTCCAACTATGGCAACAATCCGTTCCGCATCTATATTGGCATTCCCTTTATAATAAAGCATCACAGGGCAATCTGGGCATTGCTTTAATCGCAGAGGATAGTTTTTATCTAAATAAAAAAACGGGGTAACATTATTTTGTTCAATGTATTTTATTTCCTTTTCCGCCAGGTGAAGAATATCCTGGTTAACTATGGCATCTGCAGTAATTTCGCCAATGTCGGGTATCTTCAACAGGTTTTGTTTCTTTTCTTTAAATACGGCCTCTGCGCTGCCACAATAAGAGATAAGCACCTTGGAGGTGATATGCCCCACATGGTCAATAAAAGTAAGTCCTATTTTATAAAGGAGGTCTTTGTCCATTTTTTTTGGTATCGAATGACAAATGTAAAATCATTCACCAATAGCTAACTAAAAATCCTGTATTTTTATCTCCAATTAATTTATCCGTATCATGAAAAAAATCCTTTCTGCAGGCGTCGCTTTATTTACATTTCTAGTATTTACTGCGCTTTCCAAGCCTGAGGATAATAAAGTATTGGTGCAAACGAAAGACACCAAACTCCCCGATTGGCAATGGACTTCCGGCGAAGTGGAGATAACAAAAACGGCAGCGAAAGAGTGTTTCATTATTTCTTTCGACCCGAAAATCTACCGCCCAAGGGATAGTGTAAAAATTATTTTTAATTCTTATAAAGTGTCTCTAACCAATTTGGAGAAGGATACCAAAATAGGTCAGTGGAGCGGCCGTGTGAGCCTTGTTTATTTTATAAATAATAACTGGATTCCCATTGTAAGCGATACGAATGACCGCATTAACCAGCCCTTCACAGGCAAAAATAATGTGATGGAAGATAACTTGAAAAATTATACTTTACTATTAACAGTTCCATTAAGCCATACATTGACCATTACCACCTCGGTACTCTCTTTTGAAAAAGATAACCACATGGGTTCGCTTATTCTGCAAAACGGGAAAACAGGCATAACGCTTACTGCGAGTATCAAGGGAATTGAGGTCGAGAAAATAGTGAGGAATTGAAGTTAAAAACCCTTAATTTTTCTAATTTATTTTTTATTCGCCAATTCAAGTTGTGTGTCAATAACATGCTGACGTTTAGTATTTTTGTTGTGAAAATATATTGATATACAACTTTTAAAAATAGTGTACACCAAAAAATAGTACTATTTTTACCTTCCTCATTCGCCTATGAGTCTTAAACTTATTGTTAACTACACTCAACATATTTAATAGAGAGATTATGCTCAAGTCCTATATAAAATGCTCCTTCGCTTTTTTCTTTATTACAGCACTATCTTGTGTTTCTGTAGCCCAGGATAGCCATAGTTCAGCTACTATACAACATGTAATAGACTCTCTGGAAAGTGCCTTAAAGACTGATAAAGATGACACCAATAAAGTTATTACGTTAAATAGATTAAGTAATAAACTGGAGGCAATAGGCAGTTCCGACAGTTCATTATTTTTTGCTAAAAGCGCCCAAGCACTGGCAGAAAAAATCGGATATAAAAAAGGTTTATCCAGGGCACTGGTAAACATGGGTAACAATTATATTGATTTGGGTAATTACTCCAAAGCCCTCGAATACCAGACAAAGGCACTTACTATTAGCCGGGAAACAGGGAATAAAGATGGAATAGCTTCTGCCATTGCCAATATTGGAAATATTTACTATGCCCAGGCCAATTATCCCAAAGCGCTGGAATATGGTACTAATGCATTGACTATCGAAAACGAAATAGGAGATAAAAATGGTATAGCTATTCAACTTGGCAACATAGGCAATGTTTATTGTTCGGAGGGAAATTATCCTAAAGGGCTGGAATATGATTTCAGAGCATTAACTATAACACAGGAAATTGGGGATAAAGTAGGCTCGGCAGCCAATCTGGGCAATATTGGCAATATATATTATTATGAAATGAATTATTCCGGCGCACTGGAATATGACTTGAAGGCGCTGGCTGCATGTAAGGAAGCGGGCGATAAGGATGGCATTGCTACCAATTTGGGCAATATAGGCAATATTTATTTTGACCAGAAAAAGCTGCCGGAAGCGCTTGATTTCTACTCCAGGGCATTAACTATTTCAGAAGAATTAGGCGATAAACAAGGGGCTGCTATTAATCTGGCCAACATGGGTAATATATATTATGAACAGGGCGATTATATAAAAGCGCTTGATTGCGATACAAAAGCGCTTTCCATTTCACGTGTAACAGGTGATAAATCTGAAATTGCCGGTATTTTTACCGACATAGGAAGAACCTTTATAAAACAAAAAAACTATAAACAGGCAAAACTAGTTCTTGATTCAGCGCTTTACCTCACGCAAAATTTGGGTGATAAAAAACGTACCGAAGGTGCATTTGATGCAATGGCAAGGTTAGACAGTGCTACCGGCAATTTTAAAACGGCATTTGAAGATTATAAAACGTACACTGTTTATCATGACAGCCTGATTAACAAAGAGGGTATTAAGAAAATAGCTCAACTGGAAGTTGGCTATCAGTTTGAAAAAAGAGAAGATTCAATACAGGTAGAGCAGGAGAAAACAGATATTATAAAAACAGCAGAAAGTAATCGCAAAAGCATTATTGCGTATAGCTCCATTTTAATATTGATACTAACTGTTATTTTGGCAATTGTATTGATAAACAGGCAGCAAATAAAGCGGAAGAAAGATAAAGCGCTTTTTGAACAAAACCTGGTATTGTCTGAAAAAGAAAAGAGCCTTTTAAGGCTTGAAAAGAAACGGATGGAAGATGAATTGACTAATGCACAAACCATGCTGAATGAATTTACACGAAACATGGTGGAAAAAAATAAACTGCTGGAGGAATTTAGGACGGATTTGGAAAAACTTACCGCACTGAAATCGAAGGAAATAGACGAAGCCCGGATAGAAAACATAGAGCACTTAAATAAGGTTACTATTCTTACGGAAGACGACTGGACAAAATTCAAAAATCTGTTTGAACAGGTATATAAAGGTTTTTTTATCCGGTTAAAGGAGAAGTTGCCTGACCTTACTCAATCGGAAGTGAGGTTAGTCTGTTTAACAAAACTGAATTTAGATACCAAACAGATGGCAGGAATTTTAGGAGTTTCATTTGCAACCATACGACAATCACGTTATCGTATGCGGAAAAAGCTGGGGTTATCTGAGGAAGGAGGCATTGAAGATATTATTGAGTCTATTTGATAATCAAGGCTCATTGATTTTGTAGACACTCTTGTAGATACTACCTATTAACTATTGGCGGGGATTTAGCAGACTTTTGTTTGCAACCTGTCCCAATTAGTATTTTAGAATCTTAACGTCATGAGAAAATCATTCCTTTTAATTCTTTCCGTAATGCTTTTAGTATCTGTGTCTCAGGCGCAGAATGTAGCCATTAATGTATCTGGTAATAATGCGTATACGGGCGCTATACTCGATTTGAGCAACAATAATACCCCGCAAGCAAACGGGTTTTTGCCCCCCTATGTTTCTTTAACAGACGCCACCATA
>DATHOL010000235.1:0-3147 GCA_035484895.1 Bacteroidia bacterium
TTTCCATAAGAAATAAAACGCCTTCCTTATGCCATTCCGAAAAGTTAGTGTCAACTGTGTCAGTGGATTGGAAAATATCATCAGACGAAGCACCGTGAGAAACTAAGGACAATTTATAGTCTGGGTTTGTAGGGCAAATATTACATCCGGCTTCTTCGCACTTCGTGCAGTACCCTTTTAGTCTATGGGTTTTCCCATTTGCAACATATTCATTAAAACTGTACTCATCCACATTAATTGCATCATCAGCAATTAGTAATGAATTGAAATTTATTTGGTTTAACTCTTTTCTCATACGCAAGGTGTACCTTCAAGTTATTTCATTCTGTATAACTGAAATCGAGCCATCTCAATAAACTCATCGTAAGTATAGACAGTAGTATCACGAATGTCACGAAGTCTTGCTCTATCTTCTTTTGTGAAATCCTTGCTGTGTCCAATAATTAGAAATCTTCTGGGGTGTAATATTTTAATATTCTTAGTTTTTTCAAGCCAAGCAATATTTATATGTTGAGCGCACCACTCTTCATAAGTATCAAGTTGTGCAATAGCGCTATCAATCTCAAAAGAAGGATGTCTCCTTTCTGGTGTTCCTACCATTGGATTTCCCTTTAGGTCAGGCAGCTTAAATTCCATAATGTCCGCATAACCATCCATTCTAATTGGCAGAAAATCAGGCTTCAGATTATCTTTCGCTATAGCGTACTGCCATTCTAATAGCACCTGTGGGTTTAACTCATTTATCCCAAATGCTAATTGTAATATCTCGGGATTATCAGAAAGAAACTTAGTGATATTGGGTTCTGTAATACCTGGCAGATTTATGAATTCTATAAATTCATTTAGTTTACCATGAAGCTGAACTTGATATGTTGGAACTTTATAGTGCAAAATAAAACTTGCGAATCTTTTAAGCGAATCAGGATCGTGGTAATAGACTTCCCCATCCTTACCTCTCGGAAAAATCTCAAGAAAATCAATATGTTTAATTTTTAGTTTCCCATCTTCATCAGTCCAGAAGAAGTTAGTATTAGATACAAATATAGGTGCAGTTGGCTTCGAAAAGTCCACATAGCCATTTAATTGAAGATATTCATAAGGCAACTGCGTTATATCATAAAAATAATCCGTTAAATAAGTCATTGAGTCACCAAGAAAGAAACTCATATTTTCAATATTTGTTTGAAGTGCAAGGCTCATTACTTTCAAATGTTTAATTTCTATTCCTAAGAAATCATACACATCAATCATTTCATTGTGAATACCTTCGCAGTCAAATTTTGTATCATCATCATTATTCGGGCCGATATATTCAATGGCAAGGCAATTATTAATTATTCCCACTCTTAGTTTTAACGGATACGGAAAAGCCGGGTTTAAGTTCTCCCGAAGTTCGGGATGTAGTACCAACGCATCATAAATCAATGACAAAACATCGTCTTTTATTCGATTAGCAGTGTATTCAAGGAAATCTTTCAACTCCTTATCAGTCATAATATCTAATTTAATAGTATAAATTAAATCAAAGATACGAATAATATCAAATTTGAGAAACGTTGTTAGTAATTGCAACTTTATGACCCAAAAGATTTTTGCCAATTGTTTTTTTTACTTTAATAACTGTTCCTTTACTTACCTCATGCACCTTCATTGCTGCAATCAATGACATTCCATTTTTCAGGTCTGCTGTCAAGCGCGGATATTTCTTCAGAACATCTTCCTTGGTCATTGTTGTGCCATCAGGCCTTCCGATGTGCTTCCCTTTTGACTTTGCACATATCAGGCCGGATTTTATTCGCTCAGAAAGTATGCGCTTTTCTTCCTGTGCTAATTCGCTGTATATGGCAATAATGATATTGGTAACGAAACTTTCATTACCGTTTTCGTCCAGACTTTCTAATCCGCCAAGGTTCTTAAACACTATGCTTATTCCTCTGTCGTGTAGGAAACTTATGGTGTTCCTAATATCCCGTGCGTTGCGTCCAATCCGTGAAATTTCAGTAACGACTACCTTTCTAAATTGTTTGTTCTTCGCTGCTTGAAATAACTCCTGCACATCCGGGCGCTCCTCGTACTTCTTCACCCCTGATATTTTTGTTGCTATTGTTTTTGATATGGTAAAATTCCGGCTCTCACAATACTCGGTTAGTTCCAATATCTGCCGGTCATAATCCTGTTGTTGTGTTGATACGCGGATAAACAGACACGCTTTATTACTATTCTTTTTCATTAAAGGTTCGATTTAATCATTAGGTTATGTTGTACTAACAAGTATGTCCAGCTCCGGTTGCCAATATTAACTTTTGGGACTGGCACTTTGCTATAAGTTTATTTTGTACCGGCTCAGACTTTCTGATTTATAGGTTTGCATAAATAGAAAAGGGCAGATGTTACTCCGCCCTTTCCAGATAATGACAATTACACTATTCCGCAGTTTCAATTTTCACCTTGTATCCGAATGGCTGCGCTGATACTATTTTTATCAGCTTGTCAATTCCATCTTTAGTCCATTGGTTGCAAACCGCCACCTTTGTACCATTGCCCAACTTTAGGATGTCATCAGGGTTTTTCACGAAATGCCTGTCCACTTTGTTCTTGGAGAACTTTTTGGCTGCACTTAACTCCAATACAACCCCGTAGCGTGGTTGTAATTCTTCAGAGTGAAAGAGTTCTTGTAGCTTGGCAAGCGATACTTTGGAGTTGCTTTCAATGTAAGTTTTCAAGAGGGCGATGACAAGCCTTCCCTTTGGGAGGTTGCGATTTTCACCAAACCTATACTTTGAATTATCGCGGCCGGTATAGGTTTTTGGTCCCAGGTCATCGTCATTCTTTTTGCTTGCTTTAGTATCTGCACTTGCAGTATCCTTTTTGCTTCCTTTCTTTTCTTCTTTTTCGGCAAATACATACCCGCCATCTTCGCCATTTGCGGTTATTATACCTTCTTTCTCGAGTTCTTTGATTACTCCCTTCAATAGTACGTCGCTCATCTTAGGGTTTCCGGCTTTAATAGAATCAAATGTCATGTTCGGATTTGCTTTAATCCAAGCCTGGACTGCATCGTGATTTTTTGTTGTTTTCATTTTACTGTTTTATTAATGTTATGTATCCTCTAAAATCAGCTACCATAGCGGATTACGGGATACTTTG
>DATHOL010000236.1:0-9155 GCA_035484895.1 Bacteroidia bacterium
GAAGTATTGCTTAATGCACAGATCGCCGCCTTCCATGTACAAGACTCACCACAGCGCCCTTATGTAGAAGTGCTTTTTATGTATAACACGAATGAAGACCCCGGTTACCGGAAATTGTCGATGCATTATAATTATACCTCCCGCGGGGGCATGGCCTACCGTAAACGCAAATGGATAGAGCTGGGGCTCGCCAATATCACCCATCGGGTAATAACCGATCCGGGATATAAGGAGAAAGGAGCCCGGAAAACTACCCATGTGCGCCCCAGGCTTCCGGCATATTATACAGATAAGCTTGGTATACGCCGCCGGAGAAAAGTGCAGGGAGGCCCTTGTTTGCCGTTAAATTCGGCAGCAAAAGGTTATTGGCACCCAGGGATAAAAGCAACGATGGCCCGCTTCACCGATAAAATCGAATCACTTGTGTAAAAATCTTATAAACCCCTAAAATCAAAAATTTGATTACTCCATATGGAAAATAGCGTCAGTACAAACCTGTTCCTGGTACTGTTCCTGGTACTGTTCCAGGGTAAGGGGCGAAGGCGGATTTTTCAACATGTTGTAAACAATCTTATGCACAATTGGCGAGCTAAACGAAGTATAAACAACTCCCCTCATCACTCAAATTATAAGTGCGGGGTAAGCAATAAAAACGAAAAATAATTTATGGCTGAACCCCAAAAAACAAAAAGTTCCGAATACATTAATGAACCCAAACCGGGCCCGAACGATACACAGGGCTTAATAGCCATATTTTATTGGAAGGACCGTCCGCATAAAAGCCACGGTTTTAAAGAATATTATTACGGGCAGAAAATTCCCCAGAAATACTTATCAGCGTCCAATCCGCCCAAGTTTTGCGACAAATATGCTTATGAGCGTATCCTCAAACAATTTGAAAGGAAACGGGGCTTCTGGGATATTGTGGAAATTATTGATATCACCACGGATACAAAGCTGGAGCAACATTATTGGAGTAATGGTGTCTGGAGGCAAAAGACACATAATCAATATTCCTGGGAACTAATATCTCACCGCGACCAGCGCTTTAAGATTAAAGTTAATACAGCGCCCGGATAATTAAGAAACATTTTATAAATAGACTAGTAGTAAGCAAAACTTAATAATTACAAATGGTTACTCCAAAATACAACCCGCAACAAACTAAAGTAGAATAAAAATTTTAACACTAAAATAAAACACCAATGGAAACACAACTGAAACAATGGACTTGCCCCATTTGCCAAGATATAAAAAAGGCACAAGGCAGGGGAGCGCATTTGCGACAAGCTCATGAACTAAAAATTACCAAAATAACGGATGAGGAACTCAAGTTAGCCCTTGAAAAAAACATAAGTTTAAAGGACCCGGAACTTAAATCAAAACTTATGTTGGAACATAAGTTAAACATAAGTACAAACTTAAGTGCGCAACTTGCTGAAACTTCGGAAAACATTAAAGTTTCGCCAAGTTCAAAGTCAAATTATATAAGTTCAACTAAAACGCCCGGAGGTGAGGATGCTACATTACTTAATAGTGCCATTACTACCCCCCATGCGGAATTAGAAATCCCAACAGAATCGAAAGAGGAAATTACTAAACAGCCACCCCCAACGAATGAGCCGGAAATTGATAATAAAAAACCAGCCCTCAAAGTATCCGAAAAGAGGAAAAGTTACGGAATTATTGCAAGAAGACTTAACAGATATAGAAGGTAAAAAAGCCTGACTTTTTCGCATCTTTTCCTCGAAATTTCCTCGACTTTTTTGCAGTCAGGCAAATAGAAATATGCAGGAAGTTTTTGCCTTTCCTGCTATTTTCTCTTAACTAAACCTGCATCCAAAAGGTATTGTATATTGGAATTTGCATCGGGATATTGTGGCCACAACTCTACGGCCTTTTTGTACATTTCATAAGCCCTTTGATATTCCTTGTTTTCCATTAACTCCACGCCATAGTTATACCATAACCTTGCATTATCGGGTTCGGTTTCGGCTGCCTTTTGATAGTATTTTAAGGCATTGGCTGTATCTCCTATCTCTGAGTAAAACTGAGCGAGGTTATCAATGTATTCTCCTGCCGGGTTAATATCTATAGCTTGCCGAATATCATCAAAAGCCTCCTTACCCTTGTTTGAATGCAATTTACTGAAAGCGCGGGATTTATAGGCATAATGATTTTTAGGGTCAAGTTTAATTGCTTGGTCAAGGTTTTTAATTGAGTTTTCTAAATCTTGCTCCCAAAATCTTGAAATCCCCCTAAACATATAAGTCTCCGAGGTGGAAGGTTGGAAATCCAAAGTCCCTTCATGAATTCGGGAATAAAGAAACTGTATCCTTTCAATCACTTTTAAATCGAAGGGGGTATCCTTCCAAATAGTAACATACTTCATTAGAGCCTCTTGGTAATTATCTTGTTTTATAAGTTCTTCGGCTTCTTTTATTCTTTCTTCCCGTGTCATATTATTAGGTTTATTTCGCAAATATCAATATTTCAATCTATATTAGTCATCCAATTTTAACTGCCTGATGACCCAAAAGCAACTCGAAGACTACCTGTGGGGTGCCGCCAATATCCTGAGGGGGATGATTGATGCAGCCGACTTTAAACAATATATTTTCCCCCTGTTATTCTTTAAAAGGATAAGTGATTTGTGGGACGAGGAATACCAGGAAGCATTGAAAGAAAGCGGCGGAGATTTAACCTATGCTGAATTTGCCGAGAACCATCGTTTTCAGATACCCAAGGGCTGCCATTGGGATGATGTAAGGAAAAAGACCATTGATGTCGGAGATGCTTTGCAAAAGGCTATTAATGGCATTGAGAAGGCCAATTTTGAAATGTTGCATGATGTGTTTGGTGATGCCCAATGGACGAACAAACGCCGCATGAGTGATGAAAAGATGCTTGACCTGATTGAGCATTTTTCTCAAATGGATTTGAGCGTGAAGAATGTACCGCATGATATAATGGGCAATGGGTATGAATACCTGATTAAGAAATTTGCCGATGACAGCGGACATACTGCCGCCGAGTTTTACACCAACCGCACCGTTGTAAAACTTATGACCATGATAACCGACCCGCAGCCTGGGGAAAGTGTATATGACCCTACCTGCGGAAGCGGCGGCATTTTGCTGAATAGCGCCTTGCATTTAAAAGAGCAGGGAAAAGAATATCGTACCCTGAAATTATACGGGCAGGAACTTAACCTTATTACCTCTGCCATTGCCCGTATTAATATGTTCATGCATAATGTGGACGAGTTTGAGATTGTGCAGGGTGATACTTTAGACAGCCCGCAACTTTTGCAAGACGATGAACTGCGAAAGTTTGATGTGGTGATGGCAAACCCGCCTTACAGTGTAAAGCGTTGGAACCAACAAAAATGGATGAATGACCCTTATGGGCGTAATATTTGGGGAACACCGCCCCAGGGTTGTGCCGACTATGCCTTCCAGCAACATATTATGTGCAGTTTAAAACCTGATACCGGGCGCAGCGTAGTATTATGGCCCCACGGCGTTTTATTTAGAGATGCCGAAAGCGACATACGCAAAAAAATGATTGAAGGAGATTATGTAGATGCCGTTATTGGCTTGGGCAAAAACTTGTTTTATAACAGTAGCATGGAAAGTTGCCTGCTGGTTTGCCGTATGAAAAAGCCTAGAGAAAGAAAAGGCAAAATTCTTTTTATTAATGCGGTGAATGAGTTGAAGATTGAGAGAACTAATGCATGGCTTGAACCAAGTCATGTTAAGAAAATTGCCACTACATATCGTGCTTTTAAAGAGGATGAGGGTTTTTCTAAAATAGCCACAATTAAAGAGGTTATGGAAAATAGCGGGAACCTAAGTTTACCATTGTATATTAAAATTGCCAATGATACTCAGCAAGACTCTGTTAAGAAAATTTTAAAAGAACTTAGAAAATCCCATGACGGTATAAATGAATCAATGGATGAATTGTTTTCCCAACTTCAGGAATTAGGTATTGAAAAATGATAACTGAATCTCAAATTCAAAATAATATCCTAAAAAGTAAAGCTAGTTGGAAAACTGTGCGATTAAATGAGGTTTGTGAAATAGATCCTTCAAAAAGGGAATTAAATGGGGTTGATAAGAATATGGAAGTATCTTTTGGAATGATGGCAGACTTAGGTGAGCACACGAGAAAATTTTGCCCAAGTGAAACCAAAAAGATAAGTGAAGTAACAAAGGGTGGATATAGTTACTTCAGAGAAAATGATGTACTGTTAGCAAAGATGACCCCTTGCTTTGAGAATGGTAAAAGTGGGTTGGCATTAAACCTAAAAAATGGGATTGGTTTTGGTTCAACAGAATTTTATGTTTTAAGAAATACAAATAAAATTCTTCCTGATTTTATTTATTATATTGTTTCAAGCGACAAATTTTTAGGAGAAGGGAAACATAGTTTAGTCGGAACAACAGGTAGGCGGAGATTATTAAAACAGTATGTGGAATCCTACACTTTCCAACTTCCCCCGCTAAAAGAGCAGCAACAAATAGCCTCCCTGTTTCAATCCATTGAAAGTGCTATTGAGCAGGTGGAAGGGCAGGAAGGGAATTTGAGAAAATTGTGCAAGAGTTTAATAGATGAATTTGTAAGCAATACCCCTACTTTCGGAAATTTATTGAAGGGAAAAATACTTAAACAAGTTACCTACACTCAGGCTACGGATAAATTAATGCGTAAAATAGACCCTGTTAGCTACGGTATAGAAAGAATTGTAGCAGGTGAGAATTTACAATCGGAAGATTTTAAAATACGTGATTGGGGCACTGTAGGCAAAGATTTTTTAGGTCCTGCCTTTCATGTTCTCTTTAAGCCTGGTGATATTCTCTATGGCTCACGCAGGACATATTTGAGAAAGGTTGCTTTAGCAGACTTTGAAGGTGTTTGCGCTAATACAACGTATGTTATTCAGGCTAATGAAAAATTGTTGTTGCAGGGTTTACTTAAACATATAATGCTGTCGGAACGGTTTACACAGTATTCTATTAGTGTTTCAAAAGGCTCAACGAATCCATATATTAATTGGAAAGATTTGGATGATTTTACATTCCAAATTCCTGATATTGAAACACAGAAAATAATGGTTAAAGTATTGGATGAAATCTTAGATTTAGCTGAGAAATCAAGAGAACAAAAAGAAACCTTGAAAAAGCTGAAACAAAAATTGCTGAATGAAATATTAGGGTGAAAATGAGTAGGCTCAAAAATTTCAATACATTATTTCTATTATTGCTCGTTAATTTCAGCCATGCTCAAAGCTGGCGAAACCACCTCAGTAATAATCAAAAGTTGGTAACTATAAGCAATATCAAGGCAGATAACACCGATAGTGTTGCAAATGATTCTTTACTCTACTATAAATCCGGATATGGTTCAATATTGCACGATTTGATTATTTGGAATCCCGATTTCCAGAAAAAGCCCGTATATCTTAATGGCACACTTATTCACTCCAGAGGTCTATCAATAGATTTATGCCGGTTTTACGACGAAGATGATTTTCCTTTTATCCCTGATACTAATAATGAGGAGGTTAGAATAGCCTTTCCAAAAGGATTTTCCTTAACCAATTCTACTTTTTCTAAAGAAATTCCGATTCGTTACATAAAAGCTCGAACAAAAGCAGCAACTATAAATATAAATGCTGATACATCAAAAGAAATCTACATTGATGATTGTGAATTCAATTTATTGAACGTAATGAATAATACCGATAGCGATGAAATTAACCTGGGTTATTTGAAATCGGATGCGGCAGTTATTGCGTTTAATAAATTCTCAGCAAGTCAAACGGATTTATACATCGCGTATTCAACTTTTTTTATCGGCTGTAGCATTCTTGAAAATACTTGCCAGAAGGTAACTTTTGAGCACGACACAATTAAAGGAGCGCTTAATGTTCAATTCACTAACAGACTTGCTAATGAAAATGAGCGTTCTAAACGAAAAACAATTGCATTTAAGAATAGTTATATAAACGCTCCATCTATATTCATTGTTGACGACAGTTTTTGTACTTCAAAATTGATATTTAATAACTGTTCATTCGGAAGTGCAACAACCATGTTTAACTTAAAAGTTGACACAGTTATTTTTAATAATTGTACTGATATTCCAAGCCCTCTTTTTCTCACAGCCGATAGCTCAAAAAAATACATATACATAGAACTGATTAACTCCAATGTTATAAATATCCGTTTTGATTATACGGAAAAGTTTAAACTATTCTTTGATAAAGGAATCTCCGAAGAAACGAAAAACAACACTTATCAGAGTCTTTTTGCTAAGTATAAAGCAGAGGGAAAGCCACAAAATATTGAGAAAATTGACATTGAATATAAGCGTTACCAATACAAACAAAATTGGGCCATGTATCCTATTTGGCTACTGGATTACATTTGGTGGAGATACGGCTATTCAAAATGGCTGGTAATAGCTTGGGTGCTAATATTCTTAATTGTATTTTTTGTATTTAATTATAGGAATTGGGAAGGAATGAGAAAGATTTATGGCGTATTCGATAAGAAAGATTTGTCTTTAATTGGCACAGACCAAAATAATCATCATTTAAGGAAAAAAATTATTTTTGTATTGATTTTCACTTCATTCATTTTCTTTTCATTACGTATAGATTTCGATAAATTGAAATATGCGAGTAACAAATACCTTGTAGTGTTTTTTACGCAATATATTGTCGGGCTTATATGTTTATTCTTTTTAGTGAATGCTATTTTCAAATTAGGGTGAAATGGCAATAGATATAAATAAAACACTCGTATTCAGAATTATCTCGATAGAAAATCTTGAGGATAATCTGAAATATGGATTATATGCTAAAAAACATCCAAAAAAGAAGGGGAGTTTCAAAAGTATTGGCAGCGACGATGTAATTAAACGTAGGGATAAAGCCATAGTTAAATGCTATCCTGATACTGTTGTTAATGAATATGTACCTTTCTATTTTTCTGTGAGAACTCCTATGTTGTTTAATATTATTACAGGCAGAGGGGTCCCCAAAAAAGTCCCACAGGAAGACATAATTTATTTAGTTTGTAAATTAAACGAATTGGCAGTCGAAGATTTTCAATGGTGTTATACAAATGGCAATGCAGCATCTGAGATTACTAAGTTTTACAAAAAACTTACAAGGATAGACGATAAGGTTGATTGGCATTCCGTGAAAACAACGGATTTTAGAGATGATAATGCTGATGGAGATGAAGATAGAGGCCGGAAGAAGCACGCTGAATTTTTGGTAAAGGAACATGTACCTGCTGAATTTATCAGAGGCATTGTTGTGCTTAATGAAACGAAAAAAAATCAAGTTGAACAAATCTTGACTAAATTTGGACTTAATATCCCAGTATCCATTAACCCAGGCAATAAATTCTATTTTTAATGAAATACATAAAAGGAAACCTACTTGAAGCTGAAACGCAGGCTTTGGTAAACACAGTTAACACTGTTGGTGTTATGGGTAAGGGAATTGCTTTGCAGTTTAAGGAACGATTTCCAATTAACTATAAACTATACTCCGATGCCTGCAAGAAAAAGGAAATTGCCATTGGAAAGATGTTTGTAGTCAAAGAAAATACTTTTCAAGGTGAAAAAATAATAATCAATTTTCCGACTAAAACGGAATGGTATAAGCCCTCACAATATGATTATATCGAAGAAGGATTGAAAGATTTAGTCCGTGTGATTAAAGAATACAAAATACAAAGTATTGCTATCCCTCCTTTGGGATGTGGTAATGGAGGCTTGAAATGGGATAAAGTAAAGCCATTAATGGATAAATATCTTGTTGGACTACCAGATATTCATATTCAAATTTACGAACCTAATGAGGCTGTGAAGGAAATTCTCCAAAAAGAAGCCCTGAAAAAAGATATAGAGCTGAAGCCCGGTAGAGCAATGTTGCTATATGCACTTTATCGATATGAAAAACTTGGAGAAACTGCAACTGTATTTTCTGCGAATAAACTCGCCTACTTCCTACAAATGAGTGGTGAAAATTTGAAACTACAATTTGTACCTTATACTTATGGTCCCTACGCTCAGGCTGTAGAAAAGGTTTTGTATTCCCTTAATGGAAAGTATTTGAAAGGAATGGAACAAATGAGTGCAAAGCCTTTTGAGCCTTTACAATTAGTTTGGGAACGATATGAAGAAGTTGAGAAATTTATCAATGCAAATTTATCTCCCGTACAAAGGCAGAGATTAGAAGGTTTATTTAAAGTAATTGAAGGGTTTGAATCTACACTTTCATTGGAAATATTAGCCTCTACACATTATCTAATGGCTGAAAACCCGGGAATGACAGAAAATGAAGTTTTCAAAAAAATTCAGAATTGGAACGAACGAAAGAAAAATAAAATTGAGGAGGAGTATGTAACTATAGCTGTCAATCATTTGCAAGATTATGGCACACGACTAAATTTTGCATAACAAGTGTCGTTTAACGAACTTAATAGCGTAGAGCATTTCATAATTCACCGTTTAACGGGAGTAAATCTTAATAAGGTTCATTCAGGCTCAGTTGTTCAGGAACCAATAACTGAATATGATACGGTCCAATGGAAATATTTGGAGAGCGATTTGTTGCAAAGAGAAATTACAGATGTATTACTTGAAAAGGAACTAAAAGAATCTCTTTGCCGACTTAACCCCGAAATAGCAGCGCAGCCCGATAGAGCCGATGAAGTAATTCATAAACTACGGGCCATTCTTATTACGGTAAGTAATGTTGGCTTAGTGAGAGCCAATGAAGAATTTTCCAAGTGGCTACGAGGAGAAATTACCTTGCCATTTGGCAAAGACTATAAGCATATCCCCGTTAAAATTATTGATTTTGAGACACTGAAAAATAATAGTTTCATAGTTACCAATCAGTTTAAATTTCGGGCAAGAGAAACAAAAATTCCTGATGTAGTCTTTTTTGTTAATGGTATTCCTTTGGTTATCGGTGAAGCTAAAACCCCCGTCCGCCCTGCGGTAAGTTGGTTAGATGGGGCGCATGATATACATGTAGGTTATGAAAACACAATTCCCCAAATGTTTGTTCCAAATGTTTTTTCATTTGCAACCGAGGGGAAGGAACTGTTTATAGGTGCAGTTCG
>DATHOL010000237.1:0-3226 GCA_035484895.1 Bacteroidia bacterium
CTATTATCAGTGCCTGCCTGTGCCGGTATTCCTGGTATTCCTGAACGTATCGCATGCGCAAAGCAGCTTGTTCAAAATCCTTCGATGCAAATATGAAAGATAACTTATTGTATCCCTTTTCGGTTTTGTATGCATCAACAACCATTCTGGCATATTCCTTTTTCAAGTCGCCAAGGCGGAATTCCATTGAATTAATAGTATCGTTAGCAGCTTTAATCTGGTACTGGAGAATTTCTATTTCCTTAGTTACGGTTTCAATCACCTGTTCCTGCAAACTTATTTTACGGTTCACCGTCATAAGCCTTCCCAGGGAAGATTCCTTATTATTCGTGGTTTGTTCAAGCAACTTATTAAGATATTCAATATCATCCTGCAGTTTTTTCTTTTTGCTTTCCAATTCCTTCTTGGTCTTCTGAGCCATAAGAAGTCCCGGCAGGCATAACAAAAACAATATGAACAATATATTTTTAATAGTGTATCTGAACATATTTCTTTGGAATATTGAATGGAATGCTTTCGGTATTGATAAAATTGACTTTTTTATATTTCAAATCTATCTTAATGGTTTTTTTTCCGGTGCTAATCTCATAATGGATATGCATTGGGAAAGTACTTCCAGAATCTTTCTTTTCAAAATCATCATAAGTTGCCTCAAAGGTATGATGCGTTACGAAATCCTCCAATTTCACTTTTTTAATATGAAAATCTTTTGCATCAAGCCATATAAGCTGTGCATCATTTTTGGTATGCAGCGGTTTGTTTTTCATCAATCTTCTGTATCTTCTTTTTCTTACAGTACTAAGCACATAGTCACCGGCCTTTCCGTCATAATAAGCCTTCATTTTGGCAGTATCATTATAAAACTCCAGTGAATTACCTACCATAACAGATTGTATCAAATCAAAATCCACATCCTCATTTAAAAGTGTGTCGAGATAATCATAGGCTCCTTTAAAATATTGCTCATGGTAATGGTCAATAAACATTACAGAATCGCCATCCAATTTTGCATGAACCGCTGTGTATGTACCCAATGCATACGATACTGTCATCCATATTATACTATCCTTACGCAGCCTAACGACTCCACTAAAAGAATCATGGGACGTATCATTATCAATATCTGCACTAAAATGTGCACTTATCCATCGGTAATTAAGATTATTACCTTTCATTTTTGTCATGAGTGAATAGGCATTCTCCTTCCTGATACTTGTTGTAGGCGGGGGATTTGGAGTCGGAATTTTTTTTGTAGTAAAACAAGATGTAAAAAACAACGCAAGCGTAGCAACTAAAAATAAAAGCCTTCTCATTCTTGTTTGAAGTTTTTATTTTAGATAAAATTTTTTTTCTCTTATTTTCCGTTCCAATAAATCGGAAGCGCCGCCTTTCTCTTTCGCTTTTATCCAGTATTCAACAGCAGAATCTTTGCTACCAAGCTGATATAAGATATCGCCATAATGCTCTAAAATAGTAGGGTCTTTCTCTCCTCCATTAGTTATGGCTTTGTACTCCCATTCTTTTGCATCCGGGTATTTACCTGACATAAATAATATCCAACCATAGGTATCTTCATATGAATCATTTCCAGGAACCAATTCATTCGCTTTTTTTGACATTTGTTCCGCTCTCACTAAATTAGTATCTCGCACTGATAAATAATAGCTATAGTTATTAAGTACATTGTCATTATTCGGATTAATTTTCAAAGCCTCCTCATAAGCAGAATCAGACGCTGAAAAACGTCGGGTATAATAGCTTGCATCACCAATATTGGTATAGAATAATCCCAGCATACTCGAATCATTCAACACATAAAATATTCCGGATTTAAACGCATTGAGTGCATTATCGAAATTCTTTAATTGCATATTGGCAAACCCATTAAAATAGTAGAATTGAGCATTGTTGGGGAATAATCCGATGGCTTCATGGCTTTCATTTTCCAAGTTTTTCATATCGTTTAATTGTCCTTCCAGTTCCAACAACCCGCTCCAATAGGCATATTTATTACTATCCTCGCTAACAGCCACCCTGTATTGATCCCGGGCTCCTTCTAAATCCCGGTTACGCAACAGAAGCTCAGCATACACTGCATGTGCCTGAGGTTCGGTTGGATTTGCTGTCACCATTTTTCTTGCTAAGGTTCTTGCCTGGCTGAAGATAGAATCACTGTTTGTGAAAGTCGACAATCCTAATATTATCCGGATTTTAGTATCAATATCAAGGGTAGGTTCGTCAAAAGCTTTTTCCAGTTCCTCAAATGCTTTTTGATCCTGGTTTTTGGTTTTGTAATAATTGGCGAGCGACAAATGCACCATGGCATCATGCGGATGCAACTCTTCCATTTTTTGGTACTGTTCAAATGCCTTATCGGGTTTTCCTTCCAACTCATAAAGGTTTCCGAGCATATCATAATATTGAGGGGTGGAAGGATCGTGTTTTATTAGTCGCTGTATTTCCACCTCGGCTTTGGCATAATCCTTTATCTTTTCATATATTTCTATTTTGCTCATAGAAATATCCTCATCTGCTGAACCCAGTTTCTGCTCAAGCGAGTTATATGTTTCAATTGCTTCTTTATATTGCTGAGACTGCAATTGAGCAAGAGCAAGCTTGTAGTATAAATCTGTATTTCCAGGATGCATTTTAATCAAATCCTGATAAACTTTTATTACCTCTTTATACCTGCCCAACTCTTGTAAATTCTGGGCATAAAAATAACGGTACCAAATATTTTCAGGATCGCCATTCACGGCTCTGCTCATATAAACCAAAGCACTATCAGGACGCTTGTTGTATGTCAATATTTCTGATACTTCAAAGTTAGCAGCAGGGCTCACCAGATTTACTGCAAGACATCGCCTGAAAAACCCCAATGCATCGTCGTAGTTACCCAATATCTTTTGTTTAACCCCATCATAATACAAAGCCTTGAACTTATCTTCATCAATCTGGCTATGCTTTTTTGCAGTGGGTGCCGATACGGTTTTTTTGGAAGAGGAGCAGGAAAAAAACAAGATGGGAATCATTAAATAAACGATTCCGAAATACACTTGTTTTTTTGCTGCCAAACTCATTTTACTTAACTTTTCTGGTTATAATCGCCCCAATTTAACTGCTCCTGTTTACTAACATAATGAACATGACTGCCAACCATGGAGTCGGTAATATTCGCACTTATTATTCTGCATCTGTTCTGAATAATTGTATCCGAAATAATTGA
>DATHOL010000238.1:0-2749 GCA_035484895.1 Bacteroidia bacterium
CATGTTGTCCATCCATGCGCCGCCCTGTTTGTTATCGCGTTTAAAATAGTCGCAATAAAATAAGCCCAATTGGCTCCCATCTTTATCAAACACATCAAACACGCGTACATCCTTCTGGTAAACCGGCAGGTCGTGGCGTTCCTTAAAAGTAAGCCCGTACAATTGATTAGCTGCATAAAAAATACCATTTTTTAATACGCTATCCAATTCAAAATATGGTTTTACCTGATTTTCATCCAAGTCAAATTTAGCTTTGCGAACTTGTTCAGAATAGAAGTTCCAGTCATACGCTTCCAGTTGGAATCCGCCTTTTTGGGAATCAATTAACTTTTGAATATCGGCAGCTTCTGCTTTAGCTTTAGCTGTTGATGCGGGAACTAATTGAGCAAAGAATTTTTCCACGTTTTCCGGGTTCTTAGCCATTTGGTCCATCAGTGTTAAAGCTGCATAATTCGGGAAGCCAATAAGTTTAGCTTTTTCAGCACGAATCATAGCCAGGCGAGAAATAATAGCACGTGTATCATTCGAATCGCCTTTTTCAGCGCGATTGATTGATGCTTCATATAATTTCTGGCGTGTGGCCCGTACTTTCAATTCCTGTAAAAGCGGTTGCTGGGTTGTGTTTTGCAACTTCAACAAATATTTCCCATCTTGTTTGGCATCTTTAGCGGCAGTGGCGGCAGCAGTTATTTCCGCATCAGAAAGTCCGTCGAGTTCAGCCTTATCGCTTATCAATACAGCGCCTGCTTTTGCAGCAGATCTCAATTGATTCGTAAATTTAGCTTCCAGGCTGGCATCTTCGCCATTCAGTTTTTTAAGAGTCACTTTTGCACTGTCTGAAAGGTTAGCACCCGACAACGTAAATTTCTGGTAATAATATTCTACCAAACGCTTGGACTCGGGATCCAGTTTCAATTGTTCCCGTTGGTTATAAATAGCCTCTACCCTTTTAAATAATTTAGTATTCAGAAAAATAGCGTCATTGGCAGCTGCCAGATCGGGAGCAATTTCTTCCGATACTTTATCAAGCGTAGGGTTGGTATTGGCACCGTTCAACAGGCTAAATACGTTATTCACCCGGCGAAGTAATGTTCCGCTTTTTTCCATTGCAACCAACGTATTTTCAAATGTCGGAGCATCGGTGTTTTCAGCAATGGCCTTTATTTCGGCTAATTGCTGATGAATACCTTCTTCAATGGCTGGTTTAAAATCGCTGTCGTGGATACTGGCAAAATCAGCTGTTTGATATTGCAATGTGCTCGCTTTGGCGAATGGGTTATTAGGTGACATAGTGGATTTGTTATCGTTGGCTTCTTTGCCTTTGTTGCCACATGAGCTAAGGATTGAAATTGCAGCCCCGATGGCTAAAGGAGTTAAAAGGAATTGTTTTTTCATAATTGTTCTGGTTAAAGGCCGCAAGATAGTAAAACCTTGCAAATGAAGTGTTGAACAACTCTTTTTTAGTGTTTAACGAATATTTCAGCTAATAGGCTTTGGATAGTTTAGTTTTGGGGGAAGTTAGCGTTATGGAAGCAATCATAGGGAAGTCATCAAAACAGTTACAGGAACTCATTGTAATTAACAATGAACGGTTTGAAGGTTATAAAACCGCCGCGGATGAAACGCAGGATAGCGAATTAAAAGTTTTATTTAACAGTTACAGCCTTCAAAGCAAGCAATTCAGCCACGATTTGTTAGGTTTATTGCCTGAAGAAAAATACGCACCGAAGTCCGGAGAAATAGAAATCTCAGGTAAGCTTTACCGGTTTTTTATGGATATAAAGACCCTCCTGCAAAGCAAAAACCTTGCAGAAGTTTTGTCTTCCTGCGAATTTGAGGAAAGGGAAACAAAAAAAACATACGACGAAGTTCTGCATAATCACAGGGAAATTAAAAATGAAGCTTTGGCTGTAATCCGTAAACAATGGATTGAATTACAAAAGGCTCATTTCAAAATTAAGATTATTCGCTATAAGCTGTTCTTTATAGCATAGTTCAGCCTGTTCTTGGCTTAGCTTATTTCTTCAAATACCGGTTGGTAAGAATGGCCCATTCCCGGACACACCTGCATTAAATACATCCGGCTCCCATAACGTCAAAATCAATTTTTTTTTATGATTCGGGTCACTCATTTTCATGACTTTACTCAATGAAAAACATGACATTTCTCCGAACCGTAACATCCCAAAAACAAAGGAGTAGAACCCGATATACTCAATAATAAGAATCGAAAAATAATTAGAAAACCATGAACAAAATATTTACCACATTACTAGTCCTAATAATTCCGCTGGCAACCTATTCGCAAATGCGATGGATACTAAACGGAACAACTCCGCTCACGTTTGTTTTAAGCGGCGGAACATCAGCAACTCCTATTTATATAGAAGTAAATAATCCGGCAGCAAATGCCTTAACCACCATAGGTACCAATGCCGATATCATTTCGGAAAGTGAATTTAATATGGTAAAATGGGATATCAGCAATAACAATGGCGCATATACTGTTCCATTTGGAGTCGGCACTTCGGAATATTTGCCTTTATCCATTAACATCGGCACAGCCGGAAATGCCGGCGGGTGTATCCTTTTCTCAACCTGGCACACCCAGGCAGATAACGAAGTACCTGTTTCCAATCGCCCTGCTGACGTAAACAATATGAATGCTTTCTCTCCGGGCGGACAACCGAGCAATACGGATAACAGTTGGAATGCAGTTGACCGCTTTTGGGTAATAGATACATATACT
>DATHOL010000239.1:0-5232 GCA_035484895.1 Bacteroidia bacterium
TAAATTTCATTCTCGGTTTTATAATATTCACCACATTTACGGTAAAAAATGGAACATCCTATCTTCCTATTAAGAATTTAAAATATGGTATTTATTGCGATTCTCTTGCAACTAAAGTTGGACTAAGAAGCACCGATACCATTGTAGGTGTAAATGGAAAAACGGTAACCCGTTTCGATTCCATTACCATGGATATTATTTTTGATAAAGCTACATCTATACAGGTTTTAAGAGGCGGTAAGGTACAAAGCCTTCCCATTTCTGAAGATATTCTTTCAGCCATTTTAGGCGATGCCAAAGGCTTTATTGATTACCAGGTTCCTTTTAGTGTTGATTCCGTAATTCCCGGTAAGGGCGCTGAAAAAGCAGGATTGAAAAAAGGTGATATAATTACAAAAGTTGACACTAACAACACTCCTTACTTCCAGAGTTTCTCTGCTACATTACAGAAATATAAAAACAGGGATGTTACACTTTCCGTAAATTCAAAAGGGGAATTACATCAGCTAACTGCGCATGTGGATGAGGATGGCAAACTCGGATTTGCCGCTAAAACAGATACGTTGCAACTTGTACACACCAATTATTCTTTCTTTCAAAGTATTCCCATCGGTTTAAACCGGACTTTTGCAACGATAGGAAATGTAGCAAAACAGTTAAATATTATGTTCACTGTAAAAGGTGCACATAAGCAAATTGGCGGCTTTTATTCTATCGGGAAAAGCTACAGCAAAGTTTGGGATTGGTCAAGTTTCTGGCTCTTTACAGCTTTTATTTCAGTAATGCTTGCCTTCATTAATATTTTGCCTATACCTGCGCTGGATGGCGGCCATGTAATATTCCTGTTATATGAAATGATAACAGGCCGCAAGCCCAACGAAAAAGTAATGGAATATGCACAATGGGCCGGAATGCTTTTGCTCTTAGGCCTTATGCTTTATGCCAACGGGCTTGATGTTGGCAGGTGGCTTCATAAATAAATATGTTGTACAAAACCCGGAACATAGTTGTTTTTCTGGGACTGTTAATCGTCTCTACTCCTCTTTTTTCGCAGGAAAAGAAGGATACTGTAAAGCATAAAATTTTACTTGTTCCCTTCAAGCCCACCATGCTGATGAGTGAAATAGGAAAGGCGGTAAATAGTTCCACACACTTAAGTTATACTAAGATAACGGAAGCTTTCCGTTCCTCCCTCGACTTGGCTTTATATACCACTTTCAGGCAAAGCTATACTGCCACATCGCTTATACAAACACCCAAAAAAGGAGATACCACACTTGCTTATACATACGCTTCGGTAGGATATAAATTCGATTTGCAACCCGGTGATTCTTCGGGAGAGAGCCATGCTGAGTTTGACAAAAACCAGCAAAAAAACCACTTTATTAAAAACGGGCAGTTGCAGGTGCCTATGGATCACAGCAAGCGCTTTATGAATGTAGATTTAATTAACCCGAAATTGCTTCCATTCCTCTATAAAAAATATGGTGCCGACATTTTTATTTTTATAAATGAACTGGATATTAGAAATGTTGCCAATACAGAAAGTGAAGACCTCACAGCGAGCAATTTCCGCCGGCAGGTTACCGTTCAATACTCTATTGTTAATGCCCAGAAGCAATACCTGGCAGAAGGAATACTGACCACCTACTTTCCAAGTAATGTGAATGACCCTAAAGTGATTGGTGAAAAATATTTCACCCTTATTGCACAGGATATGGTGAAGGAATTAAACAAAGGCCTGCTTAAACTGGAACAGGCAAAAGGCAAAAAGACGACAACAAGCCATATAAAAACTCTTTCAAATACCAATTAAATTCTTATAATGCTTCTTGAAGCGTTCATCCCTGTGTATGAATAAATTTCTTCCAATTGCACTTATTCTTTTTTGCCAAGATCTATTTGCTCAAAACTCAACAATGACATGGACAGCGAGTTTTAATGGTATTTCGATACAGCAAAAGCCCTGGATTGATAGTTTGACCGTAGTATGGAAGCAAATGTTTCCTGATTCTCCTCCACCACTTAAATTATGGAGCGATAGCGGCTATGTAATAACTTCTACAAGCCCTAAGACTGATTTTCTTACGTTAACAAAGTTTAAGGGGAACCCAAAAATAGGCGATATTTGTTTCTATGATGCTACCATAAGATACACATTTTTGCTAGAAGAGTATACATTAGGTGAACCAGAAAAAATCAAATTACGTAAAATCTATAAATTTAATTTTACAGGAGGTAATAAATATGTTGCGATTATTACTGAAATACATGATAAGAAGCCAACACCAATCGCAATTGTTTATTTTCAATAAAATAACTTTAAAAATTCGAACCCAACACACAATATGAAAACAAACAGCAAATTAGATATAAAATCAGTATTAAAGAATTTGAAATTAACCGGCGTGCAAAACGGCGCATCTACCGGTATCGATTGGCTTAAAAGCACCGGCAGTATGCTGGAATCAAGCTCTCCGATTGACGGAAAATTAATCGGCTCGATAAAACAAGCCACCGCAAAAGAATATGAAAAAGTAATTACCACAGCATCAAAAGCATTTATAGAATGGCGGAAAATTCCGGCACCAAAGAGAGGTGAAGTAGTGCGCCAGATTGGCGAAGCGCTCCGCGAAAACAAAGAAAGCCTCGGTATGCTGGTATCCTACGAAATGGGAAAAATTTACCAGGAAGGATTGGGTGAGGTACAGGAAATGATTGATATCTGCGATTTTGCCGTCGGCTTGTCTCGCCAGCTATATGGCCTCACGATGCAATCGGAAAGGCCATTGCACCGTATGTATGAACAATACCACCCTATAGGCCCGGTTGGAATTATTTCCGCATTTAATTTCCCTGTTGCAGTTTGGTCGTGGAACGCTATGCTGGCATTGGTCTGCGGAGATGTCTGTATATGGAAGCCCTCGGAAAAAACACCTTTAACCGCAGTTGCCTGCCAGCATATTATTGCTCCGGTTCTAAAAAGAAATAATGTTCCCGAAGGTGTTTGCTGCCTGTTAATTGGTGACTATACAATGGGTGAAATGCTATCTAATGATACCCGTATTCCGCTTATTTCTGCTACCGGTTCCACCCGTATGGGAAAGAAAGTAGCCGTTGCTGTAGGCCAGCGTTTGGGCCGCTCATTGCTGGAATTAGGCGGTAATAATGCCATCATATTAACTCCTGATGCAAATTTGAAAATGGCCATTACTGCCATACTTTTTGGCGCGGTTGGAACTGCAGGACAACGCTGCACTACCACACGCCGCCTCATTATTCACGAAAGCATTTACGACAAGCTGAAAGCCTCATTGGTGAAGGCTTACCACCAGGTTAAAATAGGTAATCCGTTGAATGAAGGAATACTCATGGGGCCGTTGATTGATAAACTGGCGGTGCAAAATTACAGCGATGCTATCGTGCAAATTAAGAAACAGGGCGGTAAAATATTATATGGCGCAAAAGTGCTTAGCGGAGGTGAATACTCTTCAGGTTGTTACGTGCAGCCCACCATTGCCGAAGTTAAAAATGATTATCCCATTGTGCAACATGAAACCTTTGCCCCTATTCTTTATTTGATAAAATATAAAACCATAGATGAAGCCCTCGCTATCCATAATGATGTGCCGCAGGGATTGTCCTCTTCAATCTTTTCCAATAACATTTTAGAAACTGAAAAATTCCTTTCGAATGCAGGTTCCGATTGCGGAATTGCAAACGTAAATATTGGCACCTCTGGTGCAGAAATCGGCGGAGCTTTTGGAGGTGAAAAAGAAACAGGCGGCGGCAGAGAAAGCGGTTCTGATGCCTGGAAAGTATATATGCGCAGGCAAACCAACACCATCAATTATGGTTCCGTATTGCCACTCGCGCAAGGTATAAAGTTTGATGTAGGGGAATAAAGGCTTTTAAATTATAGCCTATTTATAAGATTTATTTTGACCCATATGTTAAGTCCATATGGGCAGTTTGTACGCATTATTGCTAAAAAGGTTACGAAAAATAGAAAATTTAATCTATTGATTGTCAATCATCTATTATTTATTCTATCTGTTATAGAGAATAAAGACTAATACATTAAGCCAAAAGCGGCTAAATTGCTAACAAATTTAATGACCTGTCAACCATTATTATGAGAAAATTTCACCCCTTAAGAATTTGGATTCTTACCGTTTTTCTTTTCCCCATTGCAAAACTCAGCGCACAAAATGTGGCCATAAATACTACTGGCAATAGCGCTTATGTAAGTGCTATACTTGATTTGAGCAATCAAAATACTGCAGGTACAGTAGGGCTTCTTCCCCCTTATGTTGACCTCAATCTTCCTCTTACAATCTTTCAATTATCGGGTACAGCGGCTCAATCCAATGGCATAATTATTTATGCTACAGGTGCGGGAACAGCCCCTGCCGGTTTATATTACTGGGACAATGCCGGAAGCACTTGGGTTGCCATGGGCGGGGGTTCAACAGGTTCCGGAACACTTAATTATTTGGCACGCTGGACTCCCAATGGTTCTACCTTGGGTATTGGCGTAACACAGGACAATGGCAGTGTTGCAGTTATCCAACAAACTGCTGCCGCATTCGGAACCACTACAGAGTTAACTGTTAATGCTAATGCTACAGAAACAAATGCCATACTCGGTGCCACCACCATTGCAAACGGAACCGGTGTAAAAGGTAGTAACACACAAATCACCGGAACAAGTACAGGTGTAGCAGGTTCTGTTGGAACCTATAACGCCCCAGTTTGGGGTGCTGTGGGAGTATACGGTAGTGCTAATAACAACATAACATACGGCGTAGAAGGTAATAACCCATCGGGAGACCCGACGGGCGGTGCAGGGATAATTGGCTATGATTATTCGGGTACAGGTGTTATTGGTTCAAATGATTTGATAACTCAAGTTGGTTTTTACCATGGCCCGCATGGCACAGGAGGAAACTTTTTCAGCGCATATAATGGCCTTACAGCTTCGTATAATATGACCGGTGCTGGTGGTAACGGTGCTTTAGCTATGGGGTATAACAGCGGAGGCCCAATCAATCCCAACGCATCGTATAACTACGACTTCGGGTTAGTAGGCGACTTTGGCGGAACCGCAGGCGGCGCAGGTTTTGGAGCAGCGGTTGGCGGATTTATAGGAAATACTGCCGTCCCATCTTATCGTGCGGGTGTTATGGGCGGAAGCAATAGTGCTGATTATGGTGCGCTCGGTTATAATAC
>DATHOL010000240.1:0-2950 GCA_035484895.1 Bacteroidia bacterium
ATTTTAATGGTTAGATAAAAAGTGCCGGGGATTTTCTCCGGCATTTTTTCTGTTGGTTGCCCAATAAATGCTACTTACCGAAAAATCAATTAGCTTCAATCATTCTGGCCCAATTCGTTTTAGGGAAAAGGCCGGCATATATTTCCAGCGGATAAATTAATATGCCTACAGAATAAGTAACCGAATTGAAATTATAATCCAACAATTTATTATTGACAAGCATATACCGGTAGCCTACCTGCGTATAAAGCCCGCAATATTTATTGAAATTATAATCCAGCTCCACCTGTGGTTCCAATGGAACTATTGTTTTGCTGCTGGCGGTAACTACCTTGCCCTGGTTGGTATATTGATAATTGGAAATGCCTATGCCAATGGAAACCGGAATATCAATTCGCCAGTGTTTGGAAAGGGTTATAATGTATTCTACAAAATAGGAAATGAAAGCAAAATTCAATTTGCTTTTAATTGTATCTCCGTCGGTAATTTTCCGCTCATAAATAGTGTTTGAAAGAAGATTAATACCGCCGCCAATTGTGAATTTCTTGCCAAAACAAACGCCTACATTAAACCCGAAAATATTGGCGCTGTTATTGCCTATGTATGAATTGCGCGTATTAAAGCAAAATGAAAAACTGCCTTTTCGTTCAATAGCCGATTGAAGTGTATCAATAAATTGGCACCTTGCACTTATGGTAGCAAGGGAAAACATAAATATGCAAACAATCTTCTTCACAGGGCTTCAAAAGTAAATAAAAGTCAGCCACAGATTCACAGATTAAAACGAATGTCTGTTTTTGGTTTTTAAATTTAACCTGTGAATCTGTGGCGATGCCTCACATTATTGTTCACAAGCGCAGCTTGGCGTAAAAGCTATTGTAGTATTCGGCAGTTCCGCTTTCAGCGATGCCTGCAGTTTACTGCTGATTAGCACATCCTGCAGCAGGAATATCCGCAAGTTATCACTCAGGTAACTCAGTTCGTAAGGGAAATAACTCAGGTTAGAACCCCATAAATCCATATAACGGAGCTCTTTCAGCTTACCAATTGTATGCGGGAGTTTTTGCAGTTCTGAGCGATTCATAATAAAATATTTCAGGTTTGTAAGGTCGCCGAATTCGGGCGGAAGCGAATCAATTTTTGTTTTTGAAAGTATAAGGAATTGCAGATTCTTCAATTCGCCAATCCATTTAGGCAAAACCGTAATTTTATTTTTACTGAGGTCTAAATATTGCAGGTTGGTAAACTTTCGGATGTCTTCCGGAACTTCCGTCAGCTTTTGTTTACTGAGGTCCAGTTTTATAACGCTTTCGGGATTTGCTATAGCTTCTTTAATACTGGTAACTGCCCTTGTAGTATCCAGCGAAAGAGAGTCGAGTAGTTGGCAATGCCCAAGTAAAGGGAATGCAAATAAGAGATAAGAGATGAGAGATAAGAGATAAGCTTTACGTGAACTTTTGTTGTTCCGAAAGAGTCCAATCGGATATATCTTATCTCTCATATCTTATCTCTTGCAAGGCATCATTTTTTCTCCTCGTAAACCCCCATGTCGCAAAACTTGGCTATCCGTTTCTGAATTCTTTTTTCAGGATCCATTTTAGATAGTTTTTCAATTTGCTTGTGCAACTCTTCGCGTACAAAAGCAAAGGCCTCCTGCGGGTTGACATGGGCACCGCCCAATGGTTCTTTTATTATTCCGTCAATCAGTTTATTGTGCAGCATATCTTCCGGAGTGAGCTTTAACTGCTCGGCGGCTTTCTCTTTAAAATCCCAGCTTCTCCATAGAATAGAGGAACATGATTCAGGTGAGATTACCGAATACCAGGTGTTTTCCAGCATCAGCACTTTATCGCCGATACCAATGCCCAATGCACCGCCCGATGCTCCTTCGCCAATGATAATACAAATGACAGGCACTTTCAGGCGCATCATTTCAAACAGGTTGCGGGCTATGGCTTCTGCCTGTCCGCGCTCTTCGCCCTCCAGGCCGGGATAAGCCCCCGGAGTATCAATAAAAGTAACAATAGGGACGTTGAATTTCTCCGCCATTTTCATCAATCGCAAAGCCTTGCGATAGCCTTCGGGGTTGGGCATGCCAAAGTTGCGAAATTGCCTTTGTTTGGTATTGTTCCCTTTCTGCTGGCCTATAAACATGATGCTTTTTCCATCCACCTTACCGAGGCCGCCAACCATGGCTTTATCGTCTTTTACGTTACGGTCGCCATGGAGTTCAAAAAAGGTGCCTTGGGTAAGCGCTTCAATATAATCGAGCGTATAGGGCCTGTCCGGATGGCGCGATAATTGCACCTTTTGCCAGGGGGTAAGCTTTCCTGCAATCTGTTTGCGGGTTTCAATAATTTTTTCTTCTAAATCTTTAACGGTTCCTTTGGTATCTACCTTACCTTTTTCGGCTACCTGCTTTACTTTTTCTATTTGCTCGAGCAGTTCCTGAACCGGTTTTTCAAAATCAAGATAGTTCATTCATTGGGTTTTGGACTGCGAAGATAGAAAAAAACAGCGATAAGAGTGGAGTGATAAGAGATGAGTTATAGTGTTCGTTATTAAGCCCAATCAAGCTCCATCGGAGCGGCCTCTTTGTAGTAAAAGAAAATACACCTATTGCTATGCCCGCCGAGCAATCTACCTTTTAATTGCTTTCTTGGTCAAAGGTTTTCTTTTTTTGGCATTAACTTTCTTCTTTTTATAATTTTGAAGAAATAAGCTGAATTCTTTCTTTTCAGCTATAGACATAGGGTCGTCAATCACAAATAAATCTACATTATCAGGCTCTCTTTTCAATTTCATATTTTAAGAATTAAAGTATTGTTTTATTAATGCCGTTGCTGCAACTTTATCAATAAACATTCGTTGGCCTTTGAATTGAGTTGCTCCAATTGTTTCTCTATAATGTTCAATTAAAACGGTTTTTGCTTTGAACGAAACAAATCCA
>DATHOL010000241.1:0-5082 GCA_035484895.1 Bacteroidia bacterium
CTTCCAGTACACTTAAAAAAGTGGCGGGTAAAATTCCACGAATGCCACCACCGTCAATCGACAATATTCTGACTGTTTTATTCATGTTTCAATTTCCGGGTAAAGCCTGATGCAATTAATAGCCCTATAAAGGTAAGCAAAGCATTTATGATTAGCATTTCAAAACCAAATTTATACCCATTAAACCATTCCACTGAGTTACTATTTATGATATAACATACTATGGGTGAAATAATACATATAGCTGGAATCCATTTATCATTCGTATTTATTTTTGTTAGCATACCAAAAGCATATAAACCGAGTAGCGGGCCATATGTGTACCCGGCTACTTTAAACACAGCCTGAATAATAATCGGGTCATTAATTAATTTGTAAATCACTATAACGACTATTAAACTAACCGCCATTAATATATGTACATACTTACGCATTTTCAACTGCTCAAGTTGGTCTTTTTGAGAGATATTTAATATATCAACACAAAACGAGGTAGTTAGTGCAGTAAGCGCCGAATCGGCACTGGCAAAGGAAGCGGCAATTAAACCCATTACAAATAGAAAAGCTACCGGTGTTCCAAATGAGCCTTGGGTAGCAAGTGTTGGATATAAATCATCTGGTTTTGCAGGCATAGCAATATGATTCGCAGTAGTAAAAGTATAGAGCAACGAGCCGAGAACTAAAAACATAAAGACAACGACGGCCTGAATAATACTGAATGAAAAAATATTCTTTTGCGCCTCGCCAATTGATTTACAGGTAAGGTTCTTTTGCATCATGTCTTGATCTAAGCCAGTCATTGCAATTGCTATAAATATGCCGCTTGCAAATTGCTTGTAGAAGGACTGAGGGCTTTTCCAATCCCAAAAGAATATTTGAGAATGAGGAGAATTTTGAACACTGGAAATAAGGCCACTTATATTGAAGTGCATTGATTGGCAAATAAGATAAATCGTACCAACTAAAGCGGCGATTAAAAAAGTAGTTTGCAAGGCATCTGTCCAGATAATAGTTTTCATTCCACCTTTACGGGTGTATAACCAAATAAGGGCAACCATTCCTGTAGCATTCACCAAAAATGGAATTCCCCATTGGTTGAAAATGCAAATTTGTAAAACCTCAACTGCAACATATAATCGAAAAGCAGCACCTATTATCCTGGACAATAGAAAAAAGGATGCTCCGGTTTTGTATCCGAAAAATCCAAACCGTCCTTTCAGGTAAGTATATATGGACGTGAGTTGCAACCGGTAAAACATAGGAAGCAGAACCCAGCCTATCACCCAATAACCGATCATATATCCGAGCACCACTTCAAAATAAGAAAAGGCAGTTGTACCCACAGCACCCGGAACAGAGATGAAAGTGACCCCTGAAATAGAGGAGCCAATCATACCAAAAGCAATAAGATACCAGGGTGATTTACGCCCTGCAAGAAAAAAACTATCGTTGGTATGGATGCGCCCTGTGAGCCATGAAACGCCCATTAATACAAGGAAATAAATAATCAAACAAATGAATATGGCTGCTGCTGACATTGGATTTTATAGAACTTGGAACGCGGATGACGCAGATTGTTTATGATTAAATAAGATTATATCCGTAAATATCATAAGCAATCTGCGTCATCCGCGTTCTATTGGAGTTTGTATGTTGTCCGAATGGCAACCTTTAAAATAATCCGCTTCAAAATCATTTCAGCAAGACAACGATAATAAATATCATCGGGTACATTTTTCAGGGACGTTACTTGTGCCTCGGGAACATCAATACGATAGAGTATCTCGGAGAGACGCGGTGTATATGAAGGCAATTCCTTTTCCAATTCTTTCAGAAATATTTCAGCAATATGGTCTCCTTGAAGGTCGGTTTCTTCATCCAATTTAACGGAGAAATCATTATTAAAATCCTTTGTCAGTTGCTCGCTTACAGCTAGCCAAAATTCTTTCAGTGAAACGAATTCTTTGTATTTATCTAAATAGGTAAAGTCATTTAAAACAATGTCGGGCATGGAGAGTGCTTTTAATTAGTCAAAGGTAGAAATAAAAGTAGAATAATACTTCCATGTACAAAATGACTTTGTCATTCTGAACGGAGTGAAGAATCTCTGTACTATTGAGATCCTTCGCTATGCTCAGGATGACAAAGTCATAGCCTAAAATAATTTATCCAGCAACCTATCCTCCACATTATTCGGCAATGTAATTTGCAAACTCTTCGAGCGTTTTACTTCTCTCTTTGCAGTAAATACAGCTCCCTCATTTCTTGCCCAGGCGCGGCGGGCAATGCCGTTGTTCACATCCCAAAATAACATGGATTCTAAATTTTTATCAGCATCGGCAGAGCCATCGAGTACCATGCCAAAACCTCCATTCATCACTTCACCCCAACCTACTCCACCACCATTATGTATAGATACCCATGTCGCTCCCCGGAAGGAATCTCCTATCACATTTTGAATGGCCATGTCGGCAGTATATCGCGAACCATCATATATATTGGCTGTTTCACGATAAGGTGAATCGGTGCCCGATACATCGTGATGGTCGCGGCCAAGCACAACAGGTGCATATAATTTTTTATCGCGCACTGCTTTATTAAATGCTTTTGCAATCGCAATCCTGCCATCAGCGTCGGCATATAGAATGCGGGCTTGCGAACCTACCACCAATTTGTTTTTCTGCGCTTCTTTTATCCAATGGATGTTATCACGCAATTGTTGTTTTATTTCATTTGGGGCTTTTTTGTAGAGTCCTTCCAACACATTTGCTGCAATAGTATCTGTTAATTGCAAATCTCTTGGATTGCCTGATGTACACACCCAACGAAATGGCCCGAACCCATAATCAAAACAGATTGGTCCCATAATATCTTCCACATACGATGGATAAATAAACGTGCCATCTTTCTTGAAAATATTGGCTCCCGCCCTACCCGCTTCCAATAAAAAGGCATTTCCATAATCAAAGAAATACATTCCCGAATCTGTTAGTTTGCGAATAGCATTTACTTGTCTTTTTAACGATCCGTAGACTTTCTTTTTAAATTCTTCGGGATTGGAAGACATAATTTTATTGGACTCTTCTAATGATAGTCCAACCGGATAATAGCCTCCCGCAAATGGATTATGCAATGATGTTTGGTCAGAACCTAATTCTACTTTTAATTTCTTTTCTGCAAACTTTTCCCAGAGTTCCACAATATTGCCTTGATAGGCAAGTGATATTGCTTCCTTATTCTTAACTGCCTTTTTAATTCGTTCAATAAGTTTATCAAGATCAGTAAAGACTTCATCCACCCAACCCTGCTTGTAGCGCTTTTCAACTACCTTAGGATTTATTTCGGCAATCACACCAATTGCACCTGCAATTACAGCCGCTTTAGGTTGAGCGCCACTCATACCTCCTAATCCGGAGGAGATAAATATTTTTCCTGCTAATAGGGGCACAAAATTTTGTGCCCCTACCTTCCCTTTTTCTTTTAATTTTATTTTCCGTCCGGCATTCAAAAGTGTGATAGTTGTCCCGTGCACAATGCCTTGCGAGCCTATATACATATAGGAACCCGCGGTCATTTGTCCGTATTGGGTTACGCCAAGCGCATTGAATTTTTCCCAATCATCGGGCTTGGAATAGTTAGGAATCATCATACCATTTGTAACTACTACTCTTGGAGCATTTTTAGAAGATGGAAATAATCCCATAGGGTGTCCGGAATACATTACCAAAGTTTGTTCATCCGTCATCTCTGAAAGATATTTCATCGTGAGCAAATATTGCGCCCAATTTTGGAATACAGCCCCATTTCCGCCATAGGTAATCAATTCATGCGGATGCTGCGCTACGGCCTCATCCAAATTATTTTGAATCATCAACATGATAGCCGCCGCTTTCTTTGATTTATGCGGATATACATTTATTGGTCGTGCATATATTTTATATTCCGGGCGGAACCGATGCATATAAATACGTCCATAAGTTTTCAATTCTTCGGCAAATTCCTTGGCAAGTTTAGCATGATGTTTAGCCGGAAAGTAGCGTAACGCATTCCGGATAGCCAGTTTTTTCTCCTCTTTTGAGAGTATATCCTTGCGTTTGGGGGCATGGTTTATATTCTTGTCATAAGTAGGCATTTCGGGTAAATTATCCGGAATTCCTTGTATTATAGCCTTCTTGAATGCTTTTGAATCCATAAAAATTATTAAAACTGATTTGCAAATGTATCGTTTTACCAAGCATTTAAAATGATATATTCTCTCACATACCTAGAATTCATTATAACCCAACTCCTCCAGTTTTTGCTTTATTACCTCGTCCTGCTTTACCTTCCAAGTATAAAAGGCAAATGTTTTTAATGCTGGCGAAAGTTTTTGGTTAATTACTGAATTAAAATCCAGTTGAGTTCCTGATATTCTTAATTGTTGTAATCCAGTAAGATTTTCAAGTCCTGTTAATGAATTAAACGTCTTACAGTCCAAAATCTTAAGGTCTATCAGATGTGACATTTCCTTTTCAATATGAATACTACTAAGCTGTTTTTGGCGATCGATCAAAAGCTTTTTTAATCCTGTAAATTTCGATAAATTACTAATATCTTTAAATCCATGAACCCATGTAATTTCAAGGTTTTCAATGTTATTTTCTTCTATTTCGTTAATATTTTCTCTCCCCCCAAGAATGAATGTTAAGGATTTTAATTTCTTGAGTTTATTAACAAATGGAATGGCTTTTTTCTTAATTGAATTCAAAGAAAGCTCTTCCAGATTTTTGATTTCACCTATTGCTTCTATATTTTTTGTATGTCCATTAATTCCGAAACTTTTTAAATTCTGGTATTCTCTTAAATAATTAAGATTGAAAGCTTTGGTAGAGGTTTCGCCAATGAAAAGCGATGTCAAGGTTTTTAAGTTATCGTACTTTAAGATTTCTAATTCTTTTATATAATAAATACCCAAGTTAAGTTTAACTAAGTTTTTTAACTGAGAAAGTGCATAAACATTTTCGGCTCTTAGTAAACAATCCACATAAAGACACTTAACATTTGGAATTTTTAACAGTGTATTACAATCAAATGAATTTGAAT
>DATHOL010000242.1:0-10380 GCA_035484895.1 Bacteroidia bacterium
GATGACCACTTCGACCAGTCAAAATTATCATCCGGCCTGCCCTGTTGCTGGTATTGATTCCAGTTTTCGCCAAGTTCATCGTATTTTTTCTTTTTAGCAGGGTCGCTCAATACTTCATTGGCCTCGTTTATTTCTTTAAACTTATCCTCAGCGGCTTTATTGCCGGGGTTTTTGTCAGGATGGTGTTTTAATGCAAGTTTGCGATAAGCCTTTTTAATCTCATCGGCAGAGGCTTTTTTGTCAACGCCAAGAATCTTATAATAATCTTTGAAATCCATTGTTATAAAAGTAGATAGTACTAGTAGGTAGAATTATGACATTATTCAAACTAATATGTGATATTGCTCATCTACAAAATACGCATTTTTTGTCTATCATTTCTATAAAAGTCGATTAAACCCCTTATATTAACTTCGGGAATAGATATCCAGCAGGTTTTTATTATGTGCTTTTCGCGAAAACATAGCCTCCACCTTTTGTCTGTTGGCTGGTAATTTTTTCCATGCTAGTATATCCTTCATTCTTTGTGCATATGCATCAATATCCTTTTCCCTTACTAAATAGCCATTTACACCATCTTCTACAAGTTCCGGTATACCTGCATGAAAGGTTGAAATAACAGGTAGTTCCATAGCCATAGCCTCCATAAGTGCGTTGGGGATGCCTTCTTTCTGGCCTGTAGAGGATGTTATACTATGATGGATAAATATATCCGCTTGCTGCAAAAGGGGATAAGTTTCCTTATAGGTAATCATTCCCGTAAATTCAACATAATTAGAGATACCGAGGTTTTTTGCTTCGTTTTTAATTTGTTCCAGCAAGGTGCCTCCTCCGGCCAGCACAAGCCTATATTTTGCCTTGTCTTCAACTGATTCTAAAAACTTTTTAAATGCTTGCAGCGTATAGGTATGCCCTTTCTTTTCATTAAAAGAACTTATCTGAATAAATATAAATTTTTCATGCGGTTTTGAAGCTACTATAGGCTTAAAATACTCCATATCGGTTCCGTAATAGAGCAGTTTTGCATTTTTTAAATGTACACCTGCTTTTTCCATATCTTTCCGCATATAATTGGAAACATAAATGGGTGTGATATCGAATTCGTCAATGTAGTAATTGAGTTTTTTAACATACGACGTTCTCTTCAGCATTTCATTGGCATCGTAGCCGTGGAATGATATGACAACAGGGCATTTGGGGGCATTTATGTTTTCAAGCAGAATCATAGATTCGTAACCAAAATGGCCATGAATTACATCCGGTTTAAAGGAATTAATAACAGTATTTAGTTTTTTGCTGAAAGCCAGATTTTTCCGGGTGAGATAGATGTTATTTTTTTCCAGAATCCAGCTAATTTTCCGGGCTATTTTATTGGGCGCAAAAGGAATAAGGGTAAGATTTTCGAAAGGGAAGCTTTGTTCACTTCCTTTTACACGCTCCGTTGTAACCAGTAAAACTTCATTTGTTTTGGATAACTCTTGTATTTCGTTGTAAATGAACAAGAGGGTAGGGGACATGAATTTTTCAACAAATACGAGTATTTTCATGTTTCAGATGAACAAATATAACAGATAGATTATTTAAGCGAACAAATAAAATCATCGATTACAAGGTAGTCTATTACGCCCGAGAGCAAGGGTTTTACGCCATCTTCCGGGGAACATACAATAGGCTCTTCATGAACATTGAAACTGGTATTGATAAAAAGCGGCAGCCCTGAAATTTTATTGTACTCTTTTAATAACCTGTAATATTTTGGATTGGAGGTTTCCGTTACCAATTGCGGGCGGGCCGTTTTATCTATGTGCGCCACAGCAGGGGCTTTTTTCACCCAGTGTTCTTTCATATCAAATGTGATGGTCATAAACATGGCCGGATATTTAAATGATTCTTTAGGAATATTAAATAATTCATCGGCATATTCATACAGGCAACTGGGGGCAAAAGGCATAAACTCGGTCCGCTTCAGGCGGTCGTTCAGCCATTTATTAATGGTGGCATCGGTTGGGCTTGCAACAATACTGCGGTTACCCAATGCACGCGGGCCATATTCCATTCCTCCCTGGAACCATCCTACAATTTTATTTCCATGAATTAAAGCGGCAGTTTCTTTTTCTACCTCAGAAGATTTTTTGTAGTGGATTTTCGGGATTTTTTTCAAATAATCCTCAACAGTTGCAGAACTATAAGAAGGGCCAAAATAAACATCCTTCAAGGGCTTGAACTCAGGGTTATTGTTTTTTACAGAATAATAGGTGTAAGCTGCAGCGCCATATGCGTTTCCGCCATCGCTCATATCGGGGTAGATGAACAAATTATCAATCTCCTTTATTTCCGATACTCGTTGATTGGCTTTTACATTAGCAAATACTCCGCCGCAAACTACCACATTATGCAGCCCTGTTTTCTTTTGCCAGTATGAAATATATTCCACCAATCTTTTTTCAAGCATCAGTTGAACACCCGCTGCCAAATCTGCATCATTCAGCTTTTTGCGTATATCGCGGATAATCCTGCCCGAGCGGCTTTCCTTTACTCCGGTAATAAAATTGCCCGCTACCCTTGTTGCCTTGCTGATGGCATCATTTTTAGCCAGTTTAATCTGGAAACTTCCATCTACCACGCCAGTGCATTTATCAAAATATTCCTCACTTTTTTTAGGGTCGCCATAAGCTGCCAATCCGGTAATTTTACCTTCGTGCCGCGACATTTTAAACCCACAGGCTTTGGTAACTTCAGAATATAAGGTGCCAATGGAATTATAATAGGGCTCCTCATGTAGTTTTTCCATTTTACTGCCCTTGCAACTGTATACAGAACTGCATAAACCGTCGCCATAGGCATCTACAGTTATTGCCAGTGCTTCCTTATACCCGCTTGCGAAATAGGCTGCTGCGGCATGCGAGAGGTGGTGATTTACATATTCAATAGGCGCTTTTATACCATGTTTCCCCAGTAAACCTTTTAGTTTAGTAGTGAAGTATTGTTTGCACTCTTCATCAGTGGTAACTGATTGCCATTCGTTGTCGTTAACAAAGTAATCCTTAGGGCGGGAATTATTCTGAATATCGTAGTATTTTTTGTCTTCATTCAGGCAAAATGCAAATACTTCCTTTTGCGAAACAGGGAATTCAGAGTGTGTACCAATTACAACTAAATCAATGTTTTCAGGTTTTATGATGTTGTTTTTTACAACATATTCCAATGCCTTGAATGGAAAACCAATATAAGCTTTTACACGGTTAAGCCTTTCTTCACTAATGGAGAATATGTTTTTTCCGTTTTCTAATACAGTAAGTGTTCCTTCATGCGACATTGCAATGCCTAGTATGGTCATATCTTTATCTTTTATTTCAGTTTATAATAATTCAGCCGGGCAGAAAAATTGCGGGTAAAATTATCATTAATATTTAATTTAACCGCTACTGAATCAGCATTGAAAAAATATAAGATTCTATAACAGTCATTTTCTTTGCAATGCATTTGAATAAATACATGAAGGTTTAGGCTAAATATGTACTTTTGTTTCAAAATATTGCGCCTTGAAAACCATACTGAAGAAAATTATCCCTGCCTCTGTGAGAAATAAGCTGAAGAAGAATGCTGTGCCTGTTGAGCCCGAAAGTATGATAGAAAAGAGGAAGGCTTTTTATAGCAGGTTTGCCGGTAAAGGAGATTTGGTTTTTGATATTGGCGCTAACTATGGAAACAGAATAGAACCTATGCATAGAAATGGATGCAAAGTGGTGGCTGTGGAACCTCAACCGGAGTGTGTTAATTACCTGAAAAAGAAATATAAAGATAAGGTTACCATTGAAAATGTAGGAGTAGGTGCAAGCAAAGGAGTATTGGATTTTCATATTTCAAGCTGGTCTATTTTATCCACTTTCTCCGATGATTTTATAAAGAAAACAAAGGAATCGGGCAGGTTCAGCAAAAGTTCCTGGGATAAAACAATAAAAGTTAACCTTATTACCCTCGATGACCTTATTGCAAAGCATGGCTCCCCAAAATTCATTAAGGTGGATGTAGAGGGATATGAAGAGCAGGTTTTTAAAGGTTTAACCAAGAAGGTCAAGTATATTTCATTTGAATATACGCTGCCTGAATTTGCCGATAATTTAGATAGAATCCTGGTTAAATTAAACAGTATTGCGCCTATACAAGTCAATTATTCAGTAGCGGAATCTATGGAGTTTGAATTAAGCGATTGGATGGATTTTGAAAAATTCATTGAATCTTTCCGGAATGATAAGGGCTTTCAGAGTAAACTGCAAGACTTCGGAGATGTTTACGTTCGTTATTTAGGTTAATCCGCAACACGCTTCTTCAAGCCTATAGTGCGGAAAATAAGCCTGAATAATTTTTTAATATTTTCTCCGTTCAGCTTGGTGTCCTTGCTTTTTAATACCATCATTTTGTAGGTGTAATACAAGGTTTGCGAAAAACTTTTGGTATTTCTGGAATAATTTAACGCCATGTTTGTAAGCGTTAGTATTCTATTATGCGCATAAAAGTATTTGTGGTATTTATGCTTGAAATGCGTATCTAATGTTTTTATTAATTGCAAGGCATGTATTCCAAACGAACCTCCTTTAAACTGGTTTTTATAAATACCTCCGCTATGTTCCCTGTGCGAAGACATTATTTCCCCTAACTTCTCAATTTTTCCATGTTCGGCAAGCAGCAGGTATAAGGGCCAGTCGCCATAAGGCGCTTTATAGTACCAGTCCGGAAATTGCTTTATCAATCCGTTTCTGATAACTACCGAAGAGGTCTGAATAAATGAACCTTCCTCGCATAAATTTTCAAAAGTGCTTACCTCCCGCTTAATATTCGGAGCATCTGTAATCCAGGTTTCGCCTGCATCATTTACCCAGCACTTGTTTATATCATGAAAGCAGATAGCAAAATCGGGATGGGCTTCTAAAAAATCAACTTGTTTTTGGAGTTTGCGGGGATCTATCCAAAAATCATCACCATCAAGCAGGGCTATATATTTCCCTGTACATTTACTGTAGCTGTCGGTATTATTATAAAGCCTGCCAAGTTGTTGTCTTTTTACCCAATAGGTATCCCCTTTTTGCCTGTTTAAAATGGTGACGGTAATATTTGGTATGCCGGAATACTGTTGGGCTATTTTTAAGGTGTTATCAGTCGAAAAATCATCGGCAATAATTAATTCTACAGGAAAATCAGTTTTTTGGGCAAGGACTCCTTCTATAGCCTGGGCAATAAATTGTTCATGGTTATAAGTGATTAGCCTAACGCTAACCTTAAACGGAGTATCCATATAAATTTAAAACTTCAGTAGCATTCTCATTAAACAGCGTAATATCTTCCGGCGACAAGAATTTTAAATACATGTTTTTGTTGTTCGGGTCGGGCTTTTCCATTGTTTTTTTCTTCCAGTCAATAAATTCAGCGGGTTCTTTTTCCGTTTCGTGGAAATTCATCATTTCCGTTTCATAGGGTAAAGCTAAGAATTTACAAACAGATGCTAAGCTATGTTCGGGGTTTTCAATCAAGTCCTCATATTTTACCGATAGCCTTTTGCCTGAATTGAATTGATTTAAGAAACCGGCTATTTTTAAGTTATTATCCGACCATTCTTTGGCTATATGAATAATTTGGTCGGGTAATTTGGGCTTATAGGGCGAGGAAGAATCTAAACTGGCAATATTAAGATAGGAGCAGGCAACATCGCGCCCGTCGCGGATTATATGGATGAAGTAAGCATTGGGATATATCTCTGCCAGTTCTTCCAAATGGGCTATATAATAATTGTTTTTATCGCCCCAAATGCTAATATGTTTATTTCTGTTTAATGCATAAGAATAGTAAACCAATGAGCTCAACTCTGCATAGTTGTGTGGAAGTTCAGTCTCTATAAGTTTTTTTAGAAGAGAATAATCTAAGTTCCATGTTTCAATCTTCTTCGATGTTTTTAAATCGCTAAGGTATTCATCTATCCTGGTACTATTGGCTGAATCAGCCTTTGACCAGTTTTTGTATTTTTTATGCCACCAAACTAAAAAACCCGATTCAGGGGGAATGGCTATTTGGGAATGGGCGCTAATCATCAACCTCAGCAAGGATGTTCCGGAGCGCGGGTTACCTAAAATAAAAACAGGGTTATCAATTATTGCTGGCAAGGATAGGCGTTATTACAGATACAATTCTTTTTACTTCTTCCGGCAATAGTTCCTGGTACATAGGCAGGCAAAGCACGCGGCTTGCGATATCTTCACTTACCGGGCAGGCAGCACCTGTTAAATAAGGCAATTTGTTCAGAGAAGGATAAAAATACCTTCTGGGTACAATATCATTTTTTATTAATTCGTCTTTTACTTTCAACAGCAATTCTTCGCTTTTAAATAAAATAGGATAATAAGAATAGTTGTAAACGGTATCGGCAGGAAGGCCCGGACGTGTTATCCCTGTGTTTTTCAATAGTTCGTCATAAATTTCAAACAGTATTTTCCTGCTTTGAATAAAGCCCGGAACTTTAGGGAGCACGCATAATCCCATTGCAGCATGGAATTCCGAATTTTTGCCATTTATGCCTATTGAAAAGTATTCATCGCCCACATGACCGAAACTGCGGTAGAGCTTTATTTTAGCTGCTAGCTCATCGTTATTGGTAATAATGGCGCCTCCTTCAATGGTATGAAACAGTTTGGTGGCATGGAAACTTAATGTTGAAACATCGCCATAACTTGCAAGTTGCTTGCCTTTATAAATAGTTCCAAAGGCATGGGCCGAATCGTAAATTACCTTCAGGTTATGCTTTTTCGCAATCTTTTCTATCTTTTCCACATCGCAGGGAATACCATACACATGGGTTACCAGGATGGCCTCTGTATTTTCAGTAATGCTGGCTTCAATCAAGTCAGCGTTGATGCAAAATGTATTCTTATCAATATCTACGAAAACAGGTTTGCAGTTTTCCCATAAGATGGCTGTGGTGGTAGCCACGTAAGAAAAGGGAGTCGTAATAATTTCTTTCGTAAGGCCTAATGCTTTCAGCGCAATTTGAAGTACTACAGTTCCATTTGACATAAAGAACAGGTGTTTCACACCAAATTCTTTTTTCAGCGCTTCCTCCAGCTCCTTTAGTATAGGGCCGTTGTTGGTAACCCATGAAGATTTCCATATCTTTTCAAGATATGGAGTGTATTCCTCCAGCGGTGGCAAATATGTTTTAGTTACATTAATCATATTCATTTTGATGTATAAACAGTTGCCTTGCTTTGGTTTTCGAGCATACGTTTTAATTTAGGATATATAACTCCGGCCAACTTCTCATCAGATAAGTGATGGTCTGTTACCGTTTCATTTAAAAAAGCATCTGCAACCATTCCGGTTACAGGGTCAATCGTTTCATGTTCAAAATCTAAATACCGGATGTTTGTATTTTCACAAAACTTTCGCAGGTAGGTATTGTATTTTAAAGTTAAATCAGTCCTTTCCTTCTGGCTGGCTTTTACACTTGAGCGCTTATTAGCAATATCACCTATTGTCTGCCCGTCTTTTATGGTAGGTAAGGGAATAGAACAAATAATAACATTCGTACCGAGAATCTTACATATATCCAAAATCAGGTGTTGATAATTGCTTAAAGACGTTTCCATTTGGGTATCAATAGATAATCCATATTTTTCGGCACGATACCATATAACAAAACCACAATCAACTTCTCCGAGCAATAATATGGCCGTATCCTTTTTTTTGAATGTTTTAATGTATGATTTAAATATGGGCATAGCCTCTGTTTTTGAATTCGGGTTTGCAAGCCCCATATTTGTGGCGCCAAAAACTTTACAAAAACTAAAGCGGATTTTACTGAATTTATATTTTTTAGGGTTATTTGCTATATACTCAAAAACACCAATATGGCTATCTCCAACACAGTGGACTTTCCGTATGTTAAAAATTGCATCCTCTGCTTCATGGACATAGTGCGTTATGAGGTCGGCCTTAATGATAATTTTTAATCTATTTAAAATACGCTGCGTGAGTTTCATTTTTAATCAAAATATAGCGGTTTACACAACCGGCTCCATTTTCCATTCAAACTTCGGCTTTAAAAATCCGGGAGTGTGCCCCATCCAGCTGCCTAATTGCCTTTCTCCTTCAATTAGCACCAGGTTAATCACATCTTCCTCGCGGATAATTACTTTGTTTCTGTTTTCCACAAATTGAAAGGAAACATAAAAAGTACCCGAGTTAAAAAAATTGGCGGGAATAAAGCATTGTATTTTTTGCCTGCCTATAAAATCAATGGAGAAATTATCCGCCATTCCGGAGTTGCTTATGAATAAAATATTCCCCTCATCTCCTTTAAATATATAGGTAATATGGTAATATTTACCCGGAGGAACTTCGCTTATTTCAATATCTGCTTCAATAATAACAGGGGCATCAATAGCAATTGGCTCCACTATGGATTTTCCGGGCTGATAAATTGAAAGGGAGTACATTTTTGCATTGTTTGAAATGTGAAGCGGGGGAGAAAAAGTTTTAATATTTTGATTCTCATCATCGCCCCGAAGCATGTATTCTTTAACAACTTCATCTACATTTCCGGTCATTGAAACGGAGCCGTTTCTAAGCAATACGGCGGTTTTACAAAAACTACGGACAGCAGGCATGCTATGGCTTACAAACAAAACGGTTCTTCCTTCGCTGGTAACATCTTTCATTTTACCAAGGCATTTTTTTTGAAATTCGGCATCGCCGACAGCCAATACTTCATCGGCAATCAATATTTCAGAATCGAGGTGGGCGGCTACAGCAAAGGCAAGCCTTACAAACATACCCGAAGAATAGCGTTTAGCCGGCGTATCTATATATCTTTCTATTCCTGAAAAAGCTACAATTTCGTCAAATTTACGGGTTATTTCCTGCCTGGTCATTCCTAAAATGGCTCCATTCATAAATACGTTTTCACGCCCGGTTAATTCCTGGTGGAACCCCGTACCCACCTCCAGCAAACTGGCTATTCTGCCTTTTACTTTAAATCTTCCGGTAGTGGGGCCTGTTACTCTCGATAATATCTTTAAAAGGGTTGATTTACCTGCACCATTTTTGCCAATAATAGCCAAACTTTCTCCTCTTTTTACTTCAAAATTTATGTCTTTGAGAGCCCAAACGTAATTGCTTTCTCCTTTCTTTTCATGAACATTCACTTCACCAATTCTCAGGTAAGGGTCTTCCTTGCCGCGCATTTTATGCCACCAGCGGTTAATATCATGCGATAGGGTTCCGGTACCTATCTGCCCCAGGCGGTATTGCTTGCTTAGATCTTCTACTTTTATAACTGTATCTGTCATCTTCAGGGTTAAACGGTATCCATGAAACTTTTTTCAATTTTGTTGAACAAAAGCATACCAATAAATAGAGTAACCAGCATAAATATACTGCTATAAGCTAACGCCATCCAATTAAAGTTACCTACAGGGAAAAAGGCATACCTGAAGCTTTCAATGATAGAGGACATGGGATTTGCAAGTACCAGCGTCCGCTTTGTTCCCGATAAGGGCAGGGGATAAATTACGGTGGTCATGAACATTAAAAGCTGAACTCCAAAAGCAACCAGGTAACTCAAGTCACGGTATTTGGTTGTTAATGACGAAATAATTATTCCGGTACCAAGGCCTAATCCACCCATTACAATAAGCAGGTAGGGTATAAGTAAAAGATATATGCTGAAATGAATTTCAAAGCCCTTAACATGGAAGATTGCATAGTATATTAAAAAGCCAAGAAACAGTACCAATTGGGCACCGAATATAAATAAGCCGCTGATTACTTTCGATAAGGGAGTAACCAGCCTTGGAAAATATACTTTTCCGAATATGGCAGTATTGGCAACAAACGTATTGGCGGTAGAGGTAAAACAGGTTGAGAAATAGTTCCAGATAGTAAGTCCCGATAAATAGAAAAGCATTCCCGGTATAGGATCGGTTTTAATGTTAGCTATGGCGCCAAAAACAAAACCGAATAAAATGGCTGTCAGAAGTGGCTGAATAAGAAACCAAAGCGGCCCTAAAATAGTTTGGTTATAAACGGTGGCAATATCCCGCTTGGCAAATTGGAGTATTAAATCCCTATACCTCCATAGTTCTGCAATATTTAAACTGAGCTTGTTCTTTTTCGCGTCAACTACTATATCCCAATGCTCTCCCTGCTTTTCTTGCATTCTGCTGCTTGTTAGGCTGATTTAGAGATAGTCATGAATTTTCAAGCTACCCAACCCTGCAAAAATAATGAAAATAGGGAAATAGCGCCAGTCAAAAATCATTGCAAGGCCTGAATGTTTAACAAAACTTTAATAGATTAAATATTAAATAGTTTGGAATTACATCCTTATCCATC
>DATHOL010000243.1:0-3916 GCA_035484895.1 Bacteroidia bacterium
GGATAAATGACCTTCCAAAATATGCGCCGCAGGCAACAAAGTCATTGGAGACAACTATTCCATTTATCAAGAATAATGAGTTTGACTATTCCTCTTTAATTTCTTTCATGGGTGACGGATACAAAAAGTGGGCATGGCTCATTTTTATTCCAATTGTTATTTTAATTATAACAGCTGTTTCAAATGGCGCTAATATGACCGATGGGATTGATGGACTTGCTACAGGGACATCTGCTATTATCGGCGTTACGCTTATGATTTTTGCTTACGTATCCGGTAATTTTATTCTGGCAGATTACCTTAATATAATGTACATACCCAATTGCAGCGAACTTGTTATTTTCATGGCTGCATTTGTGGGTGCATGTGTCGGATTTTTGTGGTACAACTCCTACCCGGCACAAGTTTTCATGGGAGATACCGGCAGCCTTGCATTAGGCGGAATCATTGCAGTTTTTGCAATAGCTATTCGCAAAGAACTATTACTTCCGGTGTTGTGCGGCATATTCCTGATTGAAAATTTATCTGTAATGATGCAGGTAAGTTATTTCAAATACACCAAGAAAAAATTTGGGGAAGGCAGGCGCATTTTCAGAATGGCTCCATTGCACCATCACTATCAAAAATTAAATATTCATGAATCAAAAATAGTATCCCGTTTTTGGATAGTAGGAATTATGCTCGCCGTATTAACTATTGTAACACTCAAGTTGAGATAAATGAACAGTGTAAAGAAAATAGCAGTATTGGGTGCCGGCGAAAGTGGAGTGGGTGCAGCTATTCTTGCACATAAGAACGGCATGGAAGTGTGGGTATCTGATAAAGGAAAGATAAAAAATAAATATCTCGAAACACTGCAAAAAGAAGCTATTCCATTTGAAGAAGGCTATCATTCAGAAGATATTATTTTGAATGCTGATGAAGTGATAAAGAGTCCGGGCATTACTGAAAAGACTGAATTAATTCAAAAGTTGCGAGCAAAAAATATTCCGGTTATTTCAGAAATAGAATTTGCAGCGCGCTATACAAATGCAAAGTTAATTTGTATTACGGGCAGCAATGGAAAGACGACGACCACACTTTTAACCTATCACATTTTTAAAAATGCCGGTTTGAATGTAGGCCTGGCAGGTAATGTAGGTAAGAGTTTTGCTTACCAGGTGGCTACTGAAAATTTCGACTACTATGTAATTGAATTAAGCAGCTTTCAGTTGGATGACATGTATAAATTTAAAGCAGATATATCTGTTCTGTTAAATATTACGCCTGACCATTTAGACAGATACAACTATAATTTGCAAGATTATGTGAATGCCAAATTCCGCATTGTGCAAAACCAAACTTCGCAAGATTCATTCATCTATTGCCTGGACGATGAAATAACTAAAATGGAAGTAGGAAAAAGAAATATATCAGCTAAAAAATTCCCCTTTTCCATAACTCAAACTATGGAAGAAGGCGCCAGTCTTATAAATCAGGAAATAGTTCTTAATGTAAATAAATCACAATTATCTATGCCAGCAAACAGATTATCATTACCCGGAAAGCACAACATCTACAACTCAATGGCAGCAGGAATTGCCGCCAAGGTGATGGATATCCGCAAAGACAGCATCAGGGAGAGCCTTGCTGACTTCCAGAATATCGAGCACAGGCTGGAGTTTGTTGCTACCATACACGGTGTGGAATTCATTAATGATTCCAAAGCTACTAATGTAAACTCGGCATGGTATGCGCTGGAAAGCATGAACCGCCCGGTAGTTTGGATTGTGGGTGGAACTGACAAGGGCAATGATTATAATATTCTGAAAGATTTGGTGAAGGAGAAGGTTCACACCATTGTTTGTTTGGGTAAGGATAATCGTAAAATTATCAGTGCATTTTCAACTGTTGTTCCTTTCATCACTGAAGCATCTACTGCGAAAGAAGCGGTAATGAAGGCATCAAAGGCCAGTAAGCAAGGCGATACAGTATTGCTTTCACCGGCTTGCGCAAGTTTCGATTTGTTTGAAAACTATGAAGACAGGGGTAATCAGTTTAAAGCTGCTATAAGAGAACTATAAAAATGAAAGCTGTATTCAATCATATAAAAGGAGATAAGGTTATCTGGATAATAGTCCTGCTATTATCTGTGGTATCTATCCTGGCTGTTTACAGCTCCGTCATCACGCTTGCTTACCGCAGCAGATCAGGGGATGCTACGTATTTCCTTATTAAGCATGTCATTATTTTATTGTTCGGATTTCTATTGATTTATGTAACACACAACATCAAGTACACGTATTATTCCCGGATATTTCAAATCGGATTGATTCTTTCTGTTCCTTTACTTTTATTTACTTTGCTAAAGGGTGTAAATGAAGGCAGCGCTTCCCGCTGGTTGCAAATACCCGGATTGGGGCTTACCTTCCAGACTTCTGATTTTGCAAAGTTGGCGCTTATCGTTTATATCGCCCGCACCTTGACATTGCTTCAAGATGAGATGCAGGACTTAAAGAAAGGGCTTCTGCATATAACTCTTCCTATATTAGTTATCTGTGGCTTAATATTCCCTTCCAATATTTCAACTGCGGGGCTTTTATTTATTAATTGCATGTTTATTCTTTTTATTGGCAGAGCTAGCGCAAAATTGATATTCTCTACATTGGGTATAGCTTTTGCGGGAGGTGCATTATTTATTTTAATCGTATTTGCATTTCCGCATATTAACAACCGTATCTCAACTGCGAAAGCGCGTATTGAAAGTTACGTAAGAGGTGATAAGAGCAGTAATTATCAATCAGACCAGGCTATGATTGCCATTGCAACGGGTGGTACATTTGGAAAGGGCCCGGGCAACAGTACACAAAAAAATATCTTGCCGCAGGCATCTTCTGATTTTATTTATGCAATTCTTGTTGAGGAATATGGTTTCGTAATGGCAATTGGAATGGTATTTCTATATCTCGCTTTACTTTTCAGGGGAGCAAGAATCGCGACCCGAAACCCTAAAACTTTTGGAAGTCTTTTAGCAATAGGGCTTACACTTAGCCTTGTTATGCAGGCAATGGTGAATATGTGCGTAGCCATACATCTGTTACCAGTAACAGGACAGCCGCTCCCATTGGTAAGCATGGGCGGAACCTCTATATGGTTTTCAAGTATTGCAATAGGAGTGATTTTGAGTGTAAGCAGAGAAACAGAGCCTGAAGCAGTGTCTGACTCAGAAACGAATAAACAAGCAAAAAATATTGTCGCGACAACTTAAAATAATAATCAGCGGAGGCGGCACCGGCGGGCATATATTTCCCGCTATAGCCATAGCCCGCGCAGTAGAAGAGATGAGAACCGGAACTGAAATATTATTTGTAGGAGCTATCGGAAGGATGGAGATGGAAAAGGTGCCTGCGGCCGGATACAAGATAGAAGGCCTCGAGATAAGTGGTATTTCACGTTCCAACATGATGAGAAATATTTCCCTTCCGGCAAAAATTTTGAAAAGCGTGAAGAGAGCAAGACGGATTATTTCTGAATTCAATCCTGATGTAATTATTGGAGTAGGTGGGTATGCCAGCGGGCCAACGCTTTGGGCTGGTATTAGGAAACATATCCCTACTCTTATTCAGGAGCAGAATGCCTATGCAGGGGTTACAAATAAGATTTTAGGAAAACGTGTAAATAAAATTTGTGTGGCCTATTCAGGAATGGAAAAATATTTTCCTTCCGGTAAAATAAGCATTACAGGTAATCCTGTTCGCCAGGATATAACAGACTTAGAGGCTAAACGCAATGCAGCACTGGAATATTTCAAATTGAAGAACGAAGGTTCTGTATTATTAATTATTGGCGGTAGTCTGGGAGCAAGAACAATTAATGAAGCGATTAAAAAATCACTCCCTCTTTTTGCAGAAAATAATATTCAACTTATCTGGCAAAC
>DATHOL010000244.1:0-3842 GCA_035484895.1 Bacteroidia bacterium
ATTGTACATCCTCTCCTAAAACAGCCTCTAATTTTGGAAAAAGAAAGTATACCAAAGGCCATTTTGCCGACCCTGTTGCTAAGGTAAAGATGGAGTATAAGCCTTATGATGACAGTACTATTAGTCCGGGTACTCATGCGACCCCGTCAGAAAACTCGGATAATACGGCAGTAACAAAGTATTCTGATAAAAAGGATGTACAGCCAGGTTTTACAACAAAACCAACAAATGTTGCTCCGCCTTTTGGAAGCCAACCTAAACAAGAAGCGTATTCTATTGCAAAAAATCCATCTTCAGCTAATCCGGAGAACAATGTTTCGCTAAAAGAAAACTCCACAGTAAATGCATATCCTTATGTGGAACAGAGCCATCCGTATGAACGTAGTGGCAATGACAATAGTTCAGGTTTATTAATTGCCTGGATTCTGGCATTAGCTATATCGGTTCTTTGTTATTTGCTGCTCATAGCATATATAACTTCAGTTGCGACAGGTGCAAGTGCAACGGCGGGTACTGGTTGCCTTTTAGTAGTTTTGGGTACTTTTGCTTTTGTGGCTGCCATTGTACTCTTTATCCTTTGGGTAGTGGCTTTATCAAGGTAAATCGGAGCCCGACCGCCAATTATTTGAAGCCTGTTTATAGAGTTTCGGGAAAGTGCACTAGTTACAACTTAAAGCATATACCAAGCGCAGCATCTGTATAGCCATAACCCAATTCCAACCAGAGGCCCACACGGTTGCTCAGGTAATATCGGGCGCCAATATACAGGCTGAAAGCCACATAACTGGCATAGTTATTGGAATAGGTGGCATAATAGGGATCGCCGGGATGGTTAAAAAAGGGGTCGCTGCTGCTTACTTTGTAGCCAATATCATAGTAGCCAAGCATTAGCCCGGCATAAGGGTCAAACCGGGGAGCTGATGGAATGGTCAAGTGGTAAGCGCCCCGGACACCAATGATATAATAACTCCAGTTTTGATTATAATAGTACCCGGTACGGAAATCGGTATAATCGTATGAAATACCTTTAAAAGCAACCAAAGCGCCCAAACTGATTGTACCGGGGCCAACATCACCAAAGGTTCCGTTATCATAAGAAATTACAAAGTCGGGGGTGGAAGTGTACCCGTCACCAAAATAAGTATAATTTCCACCCAAGCCAACCCCTATATTGATAATATTTGAACCTTTTTCAAAGGCTGCATCACCTGATTGTGCAAAAACCTCCGGCGTAGAGCCAAGTATAAGGCAGAAACTTAATAATGCAATTGGTTTGTTTATTTTCATGGGGTTTATGGGTTTTTAGCGATTAATAATTCTGTGTAAAGATGCAACCTTGTATTTGCCTTACTGTTATATAAGGATAATTTAAAGTTGCATCTTTTACACATTTACCCCTGTTTCAATTTCAAAATTACAACAGAAAATAGGGGGATACCCGGAAAAATAGACCAACACCATAAAACAACAGTCGAACAGGACATGCTTATGGACGAACAAGAAAGATTTAGAGTTTATAGCTAAACCCAAAGTTGAAGGTAGTGTAACCATACCCTATATCGGCCCAAACACAACCGCTGTTATTAAACCAGGAACGCACACCCGCAAATATGCTGGCTGCAAAAAAGTTAGGGTAGTGGTTAATAGACAGGTAATTGCCAGGATCATCAACCTGGCCATAGTAAGGGTCGTTGCTGGTAAATTTGAATTTGGTAAGATAGAAGCCAAGCATGCCGCCGGCGTATACATCAAACTTTTTACTTTCAAAAGGAGTTAAATGATAGGCCGCACGTGCACCGAAGATGTAGTAGTTCCATTCCTGGTAGTAATTATACATTCCGTTATAGTCGGAATAACCGGTAGCTATTTGTTTAAATGAAAACAAAGCCCCTAATGTAATATTACCGGGGCCAACATGTTTAAACGTGGTGTTATCGAAATAGAAACTCAGGCTTGGTGTGGCTGTAAAAGCCGGCCCTTCATAAGGATAATAACCACCTGCGCCAAACCCGAATGAGAATAAATTAGTACTTCCGGTTTCCGGTTTCGTTTCTTCGGGGTCAACGTATGTATAGTTTTTATTATCAACAGTTTGACATAATCCATTTAAAGTGGGTGTTAAACCTATAAGAAGTATGAAAACCGCTCTTTTGAATTTCATGGGAACAAAGCTAATAACATTTCTGGATGAAGATACCGATTTTTCGTTAAGCAGCTTATTATTTAAGACGATTTGCCGTAGAAAAGATTTGAGCCGCTAGGTAGGTGAATTGCCGGCTGCGTTATTTAAGGGGTCAATAAACCTGGTTAACCGCGGGTTATTATCTATACACGAGTCGCAGATGAACAAGTTGGTAGGTGTATCATATAGTTTCACCCGATGTATTTCATTTGCGGTTGTTCGTAAACCGCACAAAACACATATTTCCAACTGAGATTCTGTTTCCATTTAAGTTTGATTTTAAGTTACTGCAAATTTCAAAGGGAGGCAGATTCCAGGCATTACATGAAACTTGACAAATGTTACATGGCTTACAGGTTTGGTGTCTAGGCAGAAGGTTAAAATAGAAGTTTATTAATTTTATCAAAAGGATTAAAGTTATTTAACATTGTAGTAGTAATATTAATATTAACTACTTGGTTATATGTTTAATATACTATTTAACATAATATAAATTATAAGACTATTTTATATATAAATATATTCCATAATTAAGTATCTTGCAAATCCATAGACTTTCAAATAGACTCCTTATTATGACACCTAAAGAAGAAACCTATATCCGCTTAGAATGCCTTAAACTGGCTTATAAAAATAGATCGTATAAATCACAAGAAAATTTTAGCATTTGCAAACGGAAACTTGCGCTTTGTTCTAAATATAAAAACCAAGAAGAAGAAACAGATTCGAAAAATTAAGTACGTTTGTGTTATGGCATTAATTAAATGTTCCGAATGCGGAAAAGAAATAAGTGACAAAGCAAAGATTTGCATAAACTGTGGTGCCCCTATAGATATATCAATCCAATCTAAGGAAACCCCATCGCAATCAAAACCTGACGATTTAAACCAACACAAAGGGACTGAGGCGAATTACTACAGTTTAGATGGCGTAAAAATTACCAATACTCGTTTTATTGTAGAAAATACCACATACTCAGTTAATGGAATAACCTCTGTTCGAACATCTATTATTTCTCCTAATAAAACTGGACCTATATTTGCAATAGTATTCGGAGCTATTTTAGCGTTATTAGGATACAATTCAAGTTCAAATATTACAACTATTGGCATTATCCTTGCCATCATTGGAATAGTATGGTTGCTGTCGCTAAAAACCTGGTACGATTTACGAATATCCACAGCAGCAGGCGAAACAGATGCTGTAACAAGTAAGGATGAAGATTATATTCGTAAGATTGCAACAGCTCTTAATCAAGCAATAATATATAGAGGCTAAACGTACTATATTCCCCTTCCCCCTAATTACCTATCTTTGCACCCTAATCTCAATTGTCACCATGGACAAAGAACTATATACTGCCATAATGGCACTACCCCAAATGAAAGAACGCCTTAAAAAGCTGTATGAGTATGCTGAAGAAAAACACGGCGTACCGCATGAAGGCTTGGATATAAGCCTGCGCCTGACCTCTAAAACGGTGGTTGCTAACAGCGGCGTTGATACCGGTATGGATATCAACAACAAGCTTAGGGAACTGCTGGATAAGCCTTTATAGGTTCCTACTTAACATAATTATTTTCTTGTCTGTATATAAAGGGGCTTTTAGCCCCTTTTATCATTTTACAGCTCTTTGCCACACATTTACATGGCAAATGCA
>DATHOL010000245.1:0-3000 GCA_035484895.1 Bacteroidia bacterium
CCATCACTGTTGCTTAAATCATATGGTAATGTTAATGTGAATGTACTTGAGGCCGTAATTGGAACGGTTAGTGTAGTAATAATAAATTTAATATAGTAGGGAGTGCATGGCTCAAGGGGAGAATTCACTACAGCGGTATAAGTAGGGTCGCTATAAATAATGTAAGTTAGAGTATTGAAGTTGTAACAAGTGGCAGTTGTTTTTTTTATTCCAAGTGCAAATATAAACACGATGCAGAGGAATGTAATTTTCTTAATCATATTGTCGGGGGTTAGGGATTATTAATACTCTTTTACCCTACAAGTATATAATTAAAATTTCCGGAATTGTTCCCTTATGTCGCAAACAGCAGTTTTTGTGTTGCAGACAACAGTTTTTACGCCACGAATAGCAATTGGTTGAGCCTTGCATTAAACTGCCTGACAAAATCTCTTCCGATCGTAAGCATCATCGGTTTAATACGTTTGTCGGGAAGAGTAATATATATGTGGTCATATCCCCTCTGAGTGATTATCTCAGGGCACACAAGCTGATTCCTGTTCACCCGGAGAAGTTGAGGCGCCATTTTTTCTAACTCCGGAATTGAATAATTCATCAATGTGTGTGTGTCCCCATTCCTCATAATTAAAATTTTATTCCTGGAAAAATCCTCGTCTTTGCTTATAAATACAAAGTCTTTCGGTTTCAATAAATGTTTTCCGCCTTCTTTTGCCGTGTTGAATTCAACCAAATCAGGGGTACCGGTTTGAACATTTATTAATCTAGATGCTTTAAGTAAGGCATTTATTAATAGCTTTTCATGTACCGGTTTAATTAAAGTATCTATGGAATGGCAAAGTATAGCTTCTTTCAGGTAGGCATCCGTAGTTAAAACAATACTGGGTTTTTCACCAAATATTTTTACAAGATGTTTCCCTCGCATATCCAAATCCTCTATATCAAACATAAGCAGGTCTATGGAAATGGACTGCATTGATAATATAAATTGTTCGGCAGAGTTGAATATTGCAACAACATGTGCCAATTTGGAGTCATTTATCAACCGGGATAATGAGGCAAGTGATTGTTCGTTCTTTTCCACAAGAACTAGCCTAAGATTATTAGGATTTTGCTTCATTTAACGATGAATTTAGAGTCCTTCTAACTATTTGCCTTCTAACGAACGAAATGCAAGTATAAGCATAAATAATTATCTATGCAAATCCCTCTTATTAAATTTATTAATTTTAAAAATGGATGGCAAAATTGAAAAACTTATTAAATTCCTCTTTTTCTATATGGCAGCTATGCAGCAAATTTGAGGTGAAAAGCAATATTATTAACGGTTGCGGGAAAAACAAAAACTCAAAGGTCTTGAAGTTCTTTTAGGGAAGCCATGAAATAAACTCATTCGCCCAGTCCGGACCCCGCAAAAAATATCACAAATAAAAAAAGCTGTCTTGAGAGCAACTTATCTTTATGTAGTGTTGAAAGCTATTTGATTCTGTATCTGTAATATTTTGCCTCGTCTTCGTCCCGGTTAATTTTTGGATATCCTGAAATCCCCCCTGTAAAAACTGATTTTTATACAGGTTTGTTTATTTTTGTTCGTCAGATGGTGGAGCCGGAGGGATTCGAACCCTCGTCCAAACAAGGAAACAACGAACCTTCTACATGCTTAGAGTTACTTAATTTTGGTGTGGCAACCGTCGTAAATCAAGGCTATTGCCACCTTAGTTCCTTTAGTTTCGCCACGGCACCGGAACAATACCGCGACTATCCTGTCATTTTCGATGCTTCGGTCGGGACGCCGACAAGAGGGGCTTCCCGGGAAACATAGCACTTAAATCTCCTTGAGAATTAAGCAGCTAGGGCGTAATTTGATTCGCCTTCTGAATTGTTGAGAATTGAGATTTGCGAGCCACTTTCCCAATGCTCGGCATGCTTATCCGCTACTTCGGCCTGCTGTCAAAACCTGTCGGCCCCATAACGTATTTACTTTTGCAAATTTAGATAAAAGAATTGAGTGTCGGGTATTAAGGAGTACCCGGAATTAATAAAAAAATCCCGGATACAATACCCACTACTTATTTTCTCCTACATTCTCAGATGTTGTATTTCCATCTGATTGCGGGGGTACCTGGGGTGTTGTTTGTTGCGGAATAGTAGTGGGTGGAGTAGGAGGTACTACTTGTTTAACTTCTTCTATGGTTATGTTGTCCGTTATTTCGCGCTGAACATTACCTGCGGCTTCTTTAAAATCGCGTACTGCTTTGCCAAGGGTGCGAGCCATTCCGGGTATACTTTTAGAACCAAAGAACATCAAAAAAACAACCCCAATAAGAAGGAATTCCCCTCCGCTGAAATCTAAAAAAAGCAGTGTTGAAAGTATCATAGCGTCGCAAAGTTACTTCAAAAAAGAAAGTGGAGAATCATGAATTTTTATTTCACAATTCCCCACTTTCAATAATTTACAATTATGCCTTAGGCACGTCTTTCTTTTTCCTGTCGAAGTCGATAACGATAGGGGTAGCGATACAGATGGATGAATAGGTTCCAACCACAATACCAACTAACAATGCAAAAGCAAACCCTTTTATAGTTGTTCCGCCGAAGATGAATATAGCCAGCAATACGAAGAATATACTCATAGAGGTATTAATTGTACGGCTCAAGGTAGCATTCAACGCGTAATTAATAATTTGTGTTTTATCTTCTCCCTGGGTTTTCTTCTTTTGATTTAGGTATTCACGTATCCTGTCAAATACTACAACTGTATCTGTCATAGAATAACTCATTACTGTTAAAATTGCCGCAATAAAGTCCTGGTTTACCTCTAAAGAGAATGGAACCACATCTTTAAAGAGTGTAAATACGGCCATAATCATCAAGGCATCATGGAACAATGCAACCACAGCTCCCAAGCCGTATTGCCAACCCCTGAATCGAATAAAGATAAAGATAAACATAAGCAAGCAGGCCAGTAATACCGACCATATTGCTTTCGATTTTATATCGTGA
>DATHOL010000246.1:0-7484 GCA_035484895.1 Bacteroidia bacterium
ACTCAGGTAATAATGTAGTTTATCATCAATTACCAAATCATCAAATTAGCAAATGAGTCTAGTACATAATCAAATTTCCCAAATTTCCAAGGCTTTTCGTAACTTTATTTAACCTTTAATAGCCCAAAAACTGACCAATTGTTGCTATTTATCCGGAATTTTAGTATTATCTTTGCAACAGTTTAGAAAATCACCGAATAAAGGCATTAGTGCCAACCAGCGAATGATACTGTTACTAACTGACATTCAATTATCTAATTCTTAATATTTACTAACCCCCACAATTTCTATGAAAAAAGCTAGAGTGCTGTACGTTTCCCAGGAAATTTATCCTTACATGGATGAGAAGCCTATTTCGAACATAGCCCGCAATCTCCCGCAGGGTATTCAGGAAAGAGGCAGGGAAATCAGGACCTTTATGCCCCGTTATGGCTGCATTAATGAAATCCGTCACGGATTGCATGAGGTTATCAGATTATCAGGTATTAACCAAATTATTGATGATAATGACCATCCGCTTATTATTAAGGTAGCAAGTATTCAACGTGCCCGTATGCAAGTGTATTTTATTGATAATGAAGATTATTTTCAACGGAAGGCTACTTTTATTGATGAATCCGGAAAACCTTTTGCCGATAACGACGAAAGAGCCATATTTTTCTGCCGCGGAGTTATTGAAACCGTGCGTAAATTAAGTTGGAGCCCTGATATTATCCATTGCCACGGATGGTTTACCAGTTTGCTTCCTTTATATATTAAGAAAGCCTGCATAGAAGATCCTCTTTTTGAGAACACGAAGGTGGTATATTCCTTATATAATGACAAGCTGGAAGGTAATTTTGATAAGAACATGGCTAAAAAAGCCGAGTGGGAAAATGCCAATGCAGAAGATTTAGCCATCTTAAAAACTCCTAACTATACAAACTTGAGTAAGTTAGCTATTAACTGGGCCGATGCCATAGTGAAAGCTGAACCCGGACTGGATCCTGAAATAGTGAAATATGCCGTAAAATCAGGCAAGCCGCTATTAGAACACACTGGAGAAGATTATGCTGATGCGTATTCTGAATTCTACAATGAAATAATGGAATTAGAAGAAGCATTGGTTGATGAATAAAGGCAAATGGTTATTGGCTATCGGCTTCGGGCTGGTGGCTATTTTGAATTCCTGCAAAGAAGACACAGGGGGAGTTGGCGCGAATGTATTGCCAAACAGCGATATAATAAGTGTATATGCAACAGATACAACTACGGTGCTCACCTCTATGTATCTCACGGACTCTGCGTTGACAAATGGTACAAATAATGCCATGCTCGGCAGTTATAGCGACCCTGTTTTCGGGACAGCTAAAGCTTCTATATATGCTATGATTTATTCTACGGTGGGTTCTTCCTCCATTGCATGGAACGGACAGTATACATCCAGCCCATATTCTAATTATATTTTGAATGCTGATACAGGCGCTGTTGATTCCGCAGTATTGTTTTTACCGGTAGCCGGTTTTTATGGCACATCAAGCCAGCAGACTTTTTTGGTGTATCAAACAACCGGCATAATAGGAACGGGGAAAGCATATTACTCTGATACCACTATGGCGTATAACCCAATACCTATTGGTACTGCACAGCAAACTCCTAACCTCGCTACAAGCGATACCATAAGGATAAAGCTTAGCCGCACCTGGCTCAATGGTATCCTGGCTTCCATGAATAGTAACTCTTCTTATTATTATCCTGATATAGACAGTTTGATTCATGGTTTGTACATTACCATGTCGAATACGCTTCAACTACCGGGACAGGGCGCTATTTATTACATTAACCTGAACAGTTCATTTTCGGGTATTACTTTTTACTGGCATTCTATTGAACCTACCGTTCCACAACCCGAATACCGGATTAATTTTCCGGTAGGAAATAATGGAGGGTATGTACTAACAGGATACTTTACGCATGTTGACCACAATTATTCAACCGCTGCTTTTGCAAGCGAACCTCCCATAGGGAAAAAGGATTCTATTAATGGAAACAACTTGGTGTATGTGCAGTCTATGGGGGGAGTTGTTGGTAGAATAAACTTCCCTAACTTCTATAAAAACTGGTCGAAATTAGGCCCTGTTATTGTTAATAAGGCAGAAGTGGACATGACAGTGGATATACAAGATTGCCCAAACCCCTTTGTTCCTCCCGCAAATCTTATTTTAGGAGGGACGGATAAATATGGTAATCCATACAATTTGCCTGACGAAAATGCAATAACGCAATTGTTTGGTGGTGCATACGATCCGTTTAATTACACCTATACATTCAATATTACTGATTACATGCAAAACATTATTCAGAATAAAGACACTGACCGGGGTCTCTTTATTGTTCCCGCAAACGGCCCTATAACTGCCAACCGGGTTGTATTATATGGCGCCCAGCATGGTGCTGCTATACCATCTGCCAACCGGATGAAACTTATAATGTATTATTCCCCTCTGGCAACTCATAAAGCAACAAAGCATTAATATATGTGTGGAATTGTAGGCTACATTGGAGAAAAAGATGCCTATCCTATTCTTATTAAAGGATTGCACAGGCTTGAATACAGGGGCTATGACAGCGCAGGCGTTGCCTTGCTTACCGACCATCATCTGAATGTATATAAATGCAAAGGCAAAGTCTCCAAACTGGAAGAGCATGTGCATGGGAAGGACTTATCGGGCACCATTGGAATAGCGCATACCCGTTGGGCCACTCACGGTGAACCAAATGATATTAATGCCCATCCTCACTTTTCGCAATCGGAAAACATTGCCATCATCCATAATGGAATTATTGAAAATTACCTTTCCATTAAAAAGGAACTGAAGAACAGGAATTATGTTTTTAAGAGCGATACCGATACGGAAGTTCTTGCATTTTTAATTGAAGATATAAAAAAAAGCGAAGGCGTTTCCCTTCCTGAAGCTGTGCGTATAGCCTTAAACCAGGTTATTGGAGCATACGGCTTAGTCGTTATTTCCAAAGAGGACCCGACTGAAATTATTGCTGCACGTAAAGGAAGCCCGTTGGTTATCGGGATAGGCGAAAATGAATTTTTTGTAGCATCGGATGCTACACCGATTGTTGGCTACACCAAAAATGTGGTTTACCTCGCCGATGAAGAATTTGCAGTTCTCCGTAAGGATGGCACATTCACCATTAAGACTATAAAAGACCAGGCGACAACACCATATATAGAACAACTTGAAATGAACCTGGAAGCGCTTGAAAAAGGCGGATTCCCGCATTTCATGCTGAAAGAAATTTATGAGCAGCCCCGCTCCATACGCGATAGTTTGCGTGGCAGGCTTAACGTAAACAAGGCATTGGTAAGGCTTGGCGGCATTGCCGATTACGAAAATAAGTTTATAAACGCACAGCGCATAATTATTGTCGCTTGCGGTACATCATGGCATGCAGGCCTGGTGGGCGAATATTTATTTGAAGATTTAGCGCGCATTCCTGTAGAAGTGGAATATGCTTCGGAGTTCCGCTACAGGAACCCGGTAATTAATGAAAATGATGTGGTAATTGCAATTTCTCAATCAGGTGAAACTGCCGATACCCTTGCTGCCATTGATTTAGCCAAATCGAAAGGCGCTACCATAATAGGCATTTGCAATGTGGTTGGTTCCTCTATTGCCCGCGCAACACAAGCAGGAACATACACACACGCCGGCCCTGAAATTGGCGTTGCTTCTACTAAAGCATTTACGGCACAGATTACCATACTTACATTGATGGCCCTGCAAATAGCACAAGCCAAAGGCACATTAACGAAATCCAAGTTCCATGAACTGCTGCAGGAACTGGATGCTATCCCGGATAAGGTGCAACGCGTTCTGGAGAAAAACAAAGAGATAGAAGCCCTGGCTGCAAAATTCAAAGATGCCCGCAACTTCCTTTATCTTGGCCGCGGATACACGTTCCCTGTGGCATTGGAAGGCGCATTAAAACTGAAAGAAATTTCTTACATACATGCGGAAGGATATCCTGCCGCTGAAATGAAACATGGCCCTATCGCACTAATAGATGAAAATATGCCTGTTGTAGTTATCGCTACTCAGGGCCCGTCTTATGAAAAGGTAGTGAGCAATATTCAGGAAGTAAAAGCGAGAAAGGGAAATATTATTGCGGTTGTTACCGAAGGAGACACGCAAGTAAAAGACCTTGCCAAATATGTAATTGAAGTTCCGGAAACCGATGAGCATTTAGCTCCTATTCTTTCTGTAGTTCCATTGCAATTGCTTTCTTACCACATTGCCGTTATGCGCGGTTGTAACGTTGACCAGCCAAGGAATTTGGCCAAGTCGGTTACCGTGGAATAAGTAGTTTTACTTTCTTAATTCCCTTTTTAGAATTTTACCGGTAGGCCCCACGGGCAGTGCTTGCACAAATTCAATATGCCGCGGATATTTATAGGAAGCTACTCTTTCTTTGGTCCATGCAATCAATTCCATCGCGGGAACAGATTCTCCTTCTTTCAAAACTACATAAGCTTTTACCTCTTCGCCTAATTCTTCATGAGTAATACCGATAACTGCCACCAGCGATATCGCTTCATGTTTTATCATCACTTCTTCCACTTCCCTGGGATAAACTTTCATTCCTCCCCGGTTAATCATGTCTTTAATCCTGTCCACAATATAGATAAAGCCATCTTCATCTTTTACAGCAATATCGCCGGAATGCAACCAACCATTTTTTAAAGCTTTCGCAGTTTCTTCCGGTTTTTTATAATAGCCTTTCATTACATTATGGCCTTTATAAAGCAATTCGCCCTTTTCGCCAACAGGCACTTCGTTTCCATCAGCATCTACTAATTTTACTTCCACTCCCCAAAATGGAGTACCAATGGAACCCGGTTTTCTGCCGATTTTTGGTTGATTGAAAGTTACCACAGGCGAACCTTCCGACATTCCGTAGCTTTCAATTATCGGAACATTGAAGCGTTTTTCAAATTCTTCCAATACTTTCACAGGCAGGGAACCTCCTCCGGAAACACAGAGTTTTAATGTTTTGGCAATGCCATCATAATTAAATTCCGGGTTATTATAATTCAACAAACCCCAATACATAGTAGGTACGCCTGCAAAAGTGGTAACCTTATGTTTTTCCATCATGGTAAGTACCGATTCCGCATCAAAGCGGGTGAGCAGAATATTGGAGCAGCTTCTGTAAATGCCAGCATTCATTGAAACCGTCATGCCGAAACTGTGGAACAAAGGCAACACAATAAGCACCACATCTTCGGTTTGCATCTCCATCAAATCGGACATAAAAATGGCATTAAGCAACAAGTTGGAATGTGTCAGTTCGGCTCCTTTCGGACGGCCTGTTGTTCCGGAAGTGTATATAATAACAGATGTATCATCCTCCTTTGCCTGGTGAGTTTCATACCGGGCAGGTTGTCCATCCATAAAATCAGCCAAAGTCGGCACGCCTTCTATGGAAGAAGGCATATCCGGCTTTGGCATAATCATAAAAAAGTGCTCGCATTCTTTAACAGCATTGTAAGCCGAATACCCCCTTTCGCCCGAAGATAATTCCGCTGTTCCCGAGTAACAGAAATGGGCTTTTGCATCACTGTCTCTCAAGTGATATTCTATTTCATCCTTTTTTAACAGCACGTTTAGCGGAACCACAACGGCCCCGGCTTTAAGTATGCCAAAATAAATAACGGGAAACTCGGGAAGATTAGGGCAACTCAAAGCTACCTTGTCACCTGCTTCTATCCCAATACTTTTCAATCCATTCGCAACTCTGTTGGCTCCATCATTCACCTCGGCATACGTAAGAGTCCTGTCCATAAAAGTAAAAGCTGCTTTGGCAGGATAACGCTTGGCGCTGTCTTCGAGTATAATGGATAAATTAAGCATAGCCGTAAGTTAAGTTGAAACGGATAATAAAGCTTACAAAGGTGAGAAAAATTGCAAAGAAGAACAATCTTCTATTATATAAGGTTATTCGGTCATCAACTGCACCGTCATCACCAATTGCAGCAGCACAAGCACAAAAGGAGTAGCAAGAAGAACTGCATCAAAGCGGTCTAAAATGCCGCCATGCCCCGGTAATATGCTGCCGGAGTCTTTTACATCAAGGCTTCTTTTAAATGCGGATTCTACCAGGTCGCCCAATGTACCAAATACGCCAATGATTAGGCCCATTATCATCCATAACATATAATTCAGTTCCGGATAAAATAAGGAGATTACATACCCAATACCCATAGCCAGAATTACTCCGCCAAAAAATCCCTCCCAGGTTTTTTTAGGTGAAATGCGTTCCCATAGTTTATGTTTGCCAATAGACATACCTACTATATATGCCCCGGTATCATTGGTCCACAGCAGGAAGAAGAAACCAAGCAACAAATGCGGATTGTACTTTCCACCCATTTGATAGGAATAATCTTTTGTAAAGTTTACCCATAATGCAAAAGGCAGTACCACATAAATTATCCCCAAAAGGGAATAGCTAATATTCTGAAATGGTTTCTGTTTGTTACGGTAAAGCTCAGTAAGGAAAATAGTTGCTATAAGTGCAAATGATAAATAAAGCACTGCAGACTCTCCGATTAGCTTGGAAATAGTTATTAAAAAGAAAATAGTGGCTCCGCAAAGCAAACCCAGTTTATGATGCGGATCATAGCCGGCCTTAATCAGTAGCTTGTAAAACTCATCCAACCCAAGCATGGCAATCAGGAAGAAAAGAACTTCAAAAGAATATTGATTCCAGAAAATTCCGCCAATCATAACTACTACAAAAATAGTTCCGGTCAACGTTCTTTTCAGGAAGTTACTCAATGTTGTAAGCCTTAAATGGTATCGTCAATTAAAAACAGAAATATCTCTTTCGGGCCATGGGCGCCATTTACCAAAGTCTTTTCAATATCCGCTGTCTGGCTTGGCCCGGTAATGGTAGTAACCTGCGATGGAAATCCCGGTTCGTATTTCTTTTTCAGTTCGCGGAAAGCATCTTTTAAATTATACACCAATTGCGATGTATACGCCACCGCCATATGTATGTTGGAATAAACCGGCAACCTCCGTCCTGCTTTTTGGCGGGAACTTACAATTATGCTGCCTGTCCTGGCCACTAAATACTCGCATAGGGTAATTCCCACGTTGCAGGCAAGAAAATCTTTCTCATGCGAATTAAATGGCACTCCGCCTTTTTCCAGCATGTCGGCAATTTCAGTTTCTGCACAAAAAACAGTTTCCCATTTATTTTCTTCTATCAGGGTAGATAATATTTTCGGGAAATCTTCTTTTGTTTCGCAAAAAATGAAATGCCCTTTTAAGGAAGTGAATACTTTGGCAAATAGTAATTCCAATGATTCTTCTTCCGGGGCGGTGTATATCTCGGTATCTGATTCCGAAGCAGAGTAATCCACTTCCGATTTATGGATGAGCGCTTTACGCACTGCTTTCAGAACTTGTTCCCGGGATGTA
>DATHOL010000247.1:0-9858 GCA_035484895.1 Bacteroidia bacterium
TTTTTGTAGTAGATATTTCAAAAGAGCATATCGCTATTGCTGAAGCACACAAATTGAATATCCCTACCTTTGCTATTGTTGATACCAATTCTGACCCAAACAGGGTTGATTTTGCTATCCCTGCAAATGATGATTCCTCTACTTCTATCAAAATTATTGTTGATACTCTTGTAATTGCCATTAAAGAAGGTTTAGAAGAACGTAAAGAAGCTCAATTAGCCAACAAAGTTCCTCACGATAAGAAAGAAGAAGAACATGAAGTGGAAGCTAAGGAAGTGATTGAAGAGTCTTCCTCACAAGGTGAATCAGAAGAATCTGCAGATGATGCGGAAACAGCTGAAGCAGGTTCCAGCGAACGCTCGGAGAAACCAAAAGGCCCGGCAAAAGGTGGAAACAACTTCAAGAAAGGCGGCCCTCCAAAAAGGCCTACCAGAAGATAATTTAGTAACATTTTTAACATAGTAATATGGCCATCACAGCAGTTGATGTAAATAATTTACGCAAGCGCACAGGCGCCGGTATGATGGATTGCAAAAAAGCCCTGGAAGAAGCCAATGGCGACCAGGAAAAAGCAATCGATATCCTCCGTGAAAAAGGACAAAAAGTAGCCGCTAACCGTAGCGACAGACAAGCAAAAGAAGGCAGTGTTATAGCCAAAATTTCTGCCGACGGCAAGAAAGGTGTTCTTACACTTTTAAACTGCGAAACAGACTTTGTTGCCCGCAACGAAGAGTTTGTAAAAGTAGCTGAAAAGATTGCTGATATTGCTTTGAACGGCAATTTCAGCACATTGGATGAACTGAAAGCTGCCGATTATGGCGATGGCTTAACCGTTGACAAAAAGATTACCGAATTCATTGGCAAAACCGGTGAAAAGATGGAACTTGCTGCGTATGAAGTTATTCATGCAGAAAAAGTATTTGCATACAACCACCCGGGAAACCGCTTGGCAAGTATTGTAGGTTTCAGCAAGGCTGATGCCAACAATCTGCCTGAAGTAGGAAAAGAAATAGCTATGCAAATTGCAGCTATGGCTCCTATTGCAGTAGATAAGAGCGATGTTACCCAGGAAACCATTGACCGCGAAATGAACATTGCCAAGGAACAAGCCAGACAAGAAGGCAAACCGGAAGCTATGCTCGAAAAGATTGCAATTGGTAAAGTAAACAAGTTCTACAAAGAATCTACTTTGCTGAACCAGGACTTTATTAAAGACGGCAAAAAAACGGTACAACAATTCCTGCAAGATAACGACAAAGAACTAAAGGTTACAGGATTCAAAAGAATAGTAATCGGATAAAACTAATTTAGTTTTAAATAATAAAAAGGGAGGTTAATAGCCTCCTTTTTTGTTTAAAGGCAGTTCTCGCAAAGACGCAAAGTCGCCAAGTAAAGCATGTATTTTCTTAGCGGCTTTGCGCCTTTGCGAGAAACTGTTTTATTTCTCAATTACAAACTTCCCTTCCCCAAGCAATTTTCCGGTTTCATCTATAACCCTGTAAAGATAAACGCCGTTGGGTTGAGAGGAAATGTTGAGGTTATAGGAAAAAGATACGCCTCCCCCGCTTTGGGGGAGGAGGGAAGGGGTTGCTGCAAATACTTTTTGCCCCATTACGTTATAAACCTCAATTGTTGAGGACACAAAATTTTGTGTTCCTGCAAATGCAATTGTGAATGCTCCGGTATTGGGGTTGGGGAAAAGGGAGATGGAGGGTTTATTGGAGATTGGGGTTGTGGAGGTTGTGATATTAGTATCACTGCAAGGTTGCCAACGGGCGACAAATGGTATATCATTCCCGTAAACTAATGTATCAGGACCCAAAATTACTGGTTCATCTATATCGCCCCCAAAGTATACATATTTGCCACTCTTGTCAACACCAACCCCATCCCCATCATCTTCATTCCCTTCACTAAAAATACTTCCACATAATACTTTACCTGAAGAATCAAAACGAAGAATAATAGAAGCAACAGAATTTGAATAACTCGTTGTTAAACTAAATGTATCTGTTCCAAACTTCAGATTAAAAGAATTAGATTGTGCATAGCTACACAAAATTAGAAAACCACCTCCAAGGTTTGTTGTGTCACTTGCCACCGAATAACCCTGCCAAAAGTTACCAGTTAAATCAATACCTTGTTTTGCCCAAAGTACTTTACCACCAGTATCGTATTTAACTAAGAAGTCATTTATACCATTCCCAGTTGTTAAAGTATCTGAACTGAATGATATTGTATTTTCATAATATCCTGTTATATAAGGATTTCCAAAACCATCTACTGAAATAGAGTAGGAATTTCCACCATAATAATTTATAGCGGGTGTTTCAGATTGTTTAGCCCAAATCACATTGCCGCCGGAATCATATTTTACTATGTAAGCATCCTCATCGACAGCACCATAATTTGATATTAAGGCAAACGAACCGAAGGAAATCGTATCAAAAAATCTACCTGTTATATAAATATTCCCCCACTTATCCGCTGCAACAGATTGGCCATATCCCCAACTTTTTCCGCTTGCTACAACCGCTTGTTTAGCCCAAATCACATTGCCACTTGAATCATATTTTACTAAAAATACAGAAGCATCGTTGTTGCCTTTTTTTGTTATTAAAGTATAACTTCCAAATGAAATCGTATCAACAAAATTTCCGGTAACATATACATTACCAAATTTATCAACGGCACAAGATTGCGAAAACCCGTTACTTGAACTACTTGGCACAATTCCTTGTTTAGCCCAAAGGACATTACCATTTGAATTATATTTTACCAAAAATGTACTATATACTCCATTTGCAGTCAATGTATCCGTATCGAATAAAATAGTATTAAGAAATGCACCCGTAACATAAACATCGCTATTTTTATTAGTTACAACTGATTCTCCAAATGGTCCATTATAGTTACCAGGCGTAACGGTATTTTTAGCCCAGGTTAAAAGACCATTTGAATCATACTTTGCTATATATAAACCTCCACCTAAATAAGCACCACCCCTACCTTTTAAAGTATCAGAACCAAAAGAAATTGTGTCCCAATATTCTCCAACAATATATACATTGCCTGAACCATCAACGGCAGTACTATGGTCAAGATGCGCATCTCCTCCGCTATGAATGGAATGTGGCATAGCTTGTCTCGCCCATACCCAACTCTGCCCTTCACAAAGTGAAAACCCAAAAACCAGTATTAAACCGAGAAGTAATTTTTTCAAAGCAATTATTTAAAAAGTAAAGATAGTGAAAAACTGAAAGTGGGGAATGGAGAATTGAAAATGATTTGCATGGAGTTATTGTAATGATTATTTTTGTTTACTTTAGCCTCCGCCAGTAGTCCGACAAGATATGAAATACAAAAGAATACTCCTAAAGTTAAGCGGCGAATCCCTGATGGGCAGCCAGCAGTTTGGCATTGAACAGAATGCATTGGTTCATTATGCCGAAGAAATTAAAGATGCCCTTGATATGGGCGCCGAAGTAGCCATTGTAATTGGCGGAGGAAATATATTCCGGGGTATTCAGGCAACGGCACATGGTTTCGACCGTGTACAAGGAGACTATATGGGTATGCTGGCCACCATTATTAACGGCATGGCGCTGCAATCGGCATTGGAGAAGGCTGATATGCCAACTCGCCTCTTATCTGCCATAGAAATGAAGGAAATTGCTGAACCATTTATCCGCAGGAGGGCCGTCCGTCATTTGGAAAAAGGAAGAGTGGTAATCTTCGGTGGTGGAACAGGCAATCCTTATTTCACGACCGATACCGCTGCCAGTCTTCGCGCCATAGAAATAGAAGCCGATGTAATTATTAAAGGCACGCGTGTAGATGGCATCTATTCTGCCGACCCGGAAAAAGATAAAAACGCTATCCGTTATTCTAAACTCACATTTGATGAGGTTTATTCCAAAAACCTGCAGATAATGGACATGACCGCCTTCACGCTGTGTAAAGAAAATAAATTGCCTATCCTCGTTTTTGATATCCTTAAAAAAGGCAACCTCAAAAGATTATTGGAAGATTCCAGCATTGGAACCTTGGTGGATTCATAGCGTTTATTTACGATTTATATATCATTCTTTCTTCTTGTAACCCTGGTGAAATCTTTACTGGAAAATAGAGAGTTTTCAAAATTGAAACTTTAGATAAGGAGGTTCGTAAAAGTAAGTAGAAACACACTCCTATTTAAAAACTAATACTCCCTTTTTATGACTGATTCTACTTATCACTTTGTGGTTATTGATGATGATAATGTCAATAATGCGGTCTGTACCGCTGCCATTAAAACCGCCACCAATGGAATAACGCCGGTTTGTTTCAGCAACCCGGTAGAAGCTTTCCATTATATTGAACATGAATACCTTATAGCGCATGAGAATGTTCCAACTATATTATTCCTTGACCTTGGCATGCCTGAAATGAGCGGTTGGGATTGGCTCTTTAAGTTTGAACAATTGCCACATGCTTTAAAAAAGCAGATAACCATTTATATCCTTACATCTTCCATCAGTTCTAAAGATGCCGAAAAAGCCAGATACAATGTATATGTTAAGGGATATATCCTAAAGCCTCTTCAGAAAGCCAAAGTGCTTGAGGTACTTGAAGCCAACCATTTTATTGTAAACAGCGAGGTATAAGCCTTGTGAAAAGCAACCTACCCTACCCCTCCATGGAAAGGAAATGCTATTTCTTAGTATTATGAAAGTTCATGGTTCTTTCCAGCCCTATCAGGCAGAAGGATTCGATTGCATCAACCGCTTTAGCTATATGGGCAGGTAGAGTTTTCTGTTCTTCTTCGCTCCATTTACCCAATACATAATCTACCTGGCCGCCCTTTGGAAATTTATTCTCAATTCCAAACCTAAGCCGGGCATAGTTGGTTGATTGTAAAACCTCCTGGGTATTTTTCAGTCCGTTGTGTCCGCCGTCGCTCCCCATGCCTTTCATTCTTAATGCACCGAAAGGTAGAGCAAGGTCATCCAGTACCACTAACAAATGAAATATAGGCACATTGGCTTCCTGCAACCAATATCGTATGGCTTTACCACTCAGGTTAACGTAAGTTGACGGTTTTAGAAGGGTTATTTTACGGCCTTTTAAGCTATGTTCAGCAATAGCGCCATAACGACGGTTATTGTCAAACTTTATACCCCATTTGGCAGCACAGGCATCTAAAATATCAAAGCCTATGTTGTGGCGGGTATGGTCGTATTCCTCACCAATATTACCGAGTCCTGTTATCAGGTACGAGTTCATAAAGTTTATAAAGTTTGTAAAGTTATAAAGTTCTTAAAGCCGAAGGTTTTAATTTCACTTTAAGAACTTTATAAACTTTAAGAACTAACTACTTATTTCTTAGCAGCCGGCTTGTCGTCCTTCTTGGCGGCGGCGGCAGGAGCAGCAGCAGCGGCAGCAGGAGCAGCAGCGCCCGGAGCAGCAGCAGTTGTAGTTGCGGCAGGAGCCTCAGCTTCGCGGGTTGTACGCACAGTTACAACTGCAGCATTTTGCGGATCCAGGAATTTCAACTTATCGTTCTTCATTTCTTTAATCAGGATGGATTCTCCTAATTCCAAATGAGCAACTTCTATGGTAATATGATCCGGAAGGTCATCTACTAATCCTTTAACGGTTAAACGGCGAATTTTGGTTTGCAGTTTACCGCCTTTTTTTACTCCAATAGGCGAACCATGGGTAACTACCGGTATTTTAACGGTAAGTAATTTACCGGGAACAGCTTCCATAAAATCAACATGCAGGATTTTATCGGATATTTTATGAAACTGGGATTCTTGTACAATGGCTTTAGCTTGTTTGCCATCAATATCCAACGATACTAAATAGGCATCGGGAGTGTATAATAATTTGGCAAATTGCTTTTCGTTTACGGAAAAATTCAGGTTTTCTGAACCGCCGTAAAGAACACATGGCACATCGCCGTTTTTACGTGATTTAATGGCATCTTTGGTGCCTGTTTTTGCTCTGGTTTTACCGCTTATGGAAAGTGTTTTCATGGATGGATGATTGTTTGTCTGTGATTTAAAAAACGAATTTAGAACTTATAGATTCAAAACTATTAACCTTATGAATTACATCGGCAAATAAAGGCGCCGTTGTTACTACTTTTATTTTAGGATGGTGTGGATTCTTGAGTGGAATGGTATCGGTAACTACTAATTCAGTAAGTTTCGATTTTTCAATATTCTCGTATGCTTTGCCTGAAAGAACGGCGTGTGAACATAAAGCCCTAACGCTACTAGCACCCATATCTACCAGCATATCGGCAGCTTTGGTAAGTGTTCCGGCTGTGTCAACAATATCATCCAACAGGATAATATCTCTGCCTTCCACATCACCTATTGCAGTCATTTTATCTACCACATTGGGCTTGGAACGCTGTTTATAACAGATTACCATTTCCGTTTTAAGATAATTGGCATAAGCGCTTGCACGCTTGGAACCGCCCACATCGGGAGATGCTATTGTAAGATTAGGAAGATTCAACTCTTTTATATATGGAATAAAGATGTACGAAGCATATAAATGATCGACCGGAATATTGAAGAAACCTTGTATCTGGTCAGCATGTAAGTCCATGGTAATGATGCGGGTAACTCCGGCAGTCATAAGCAAATCGGCCATCAATTTCGCCCCGATTGCAGTACGCGGCCTGTCCTTCCGGTCTTGCCTTGCAAATCCAAAATAAGGCATTACTGCCACCACTTGTTTGGCAGAAGCTCTTTTTGCAGCATCAGCCATCAATAAAAGTTCAAAAAAATGATCGATAGGCGGATTGGTAGATTGTATCAGGAATACCGAACTTCCCCTGATGCTTTCTTCATAGTACGGTTCAAACTCCCCGTCACTAAATCGAAGCACAGTCATTTTGCCAAGAGGCTGCCCATAGCTTTTAGCTATATCCTGGGCCAATTTCTGGCTTGAACTACCTGAGAAAAATTTTACCGGCACTAGCATTTTTCTTTTTAAAGGGGCGCAAAGGTAATATTTTTTCAGTCTAAACCGACGAATGGGGCAAGGTTATTTATCTTTGCACATATGAATCGACGTAGTTTATTGTTTTTAAGTCTCTTTGTAGGCATCATTTTGCTGGCTCTTATCGGGGTGCAGGTTTACTGGATAAGTAATACTATCCGTGTGACAGAGAAGCACTTTGACCAGGATGTTACCGAGGCTATGAACGATGTAGTTTACCGCATGGAAAAATCCGCAACGGCTGCCAGGCTAACCCAAAAATTCAATTTCCACAAACAGGCAATAAGGTGGTTAGCTACCAATGACACGCTTCCGACAGGAAGCCGCATATCAAAAGACAATATGCACGACCAGAACGGCTTTGTTATTTCTCACCCAAACAGCTTCAATGAACGGATATTTGAAGAATTAACAACCGACTCCAATGGAGTGATTACAAGCAAAATAAGCAATAGCTACTTTGCTCATGATACCTTGCCCAAAGGCAATTTTGGCCTGGGTATGAGACTCGGCGGAAAAAATGCTGATTCCTTAGACCAGAAGATGCAATATTTGATGCATGACAGCGATGTAATGAACGATATATTTGATGAACTGGTGAGCGTGAATGTCTATCATGATGTTAAACCTCATTTAGATACCTTTCAAATAGATTCTATCGTTAAAAAAGCTCTTTGGGATAAAAACATCCGTATCCCCTTCCGGTTCTCTATACTAAATTCTACTTCCGATACGGTTTTAGTGGCCTCCAAAAATGGGATAGATCCTAAATTCCTTCAATCGCCCTATAAAGTCAACATCTTTCCTAAAAATGTGTTTATGCAACCCCGCTTCCTTTCCCTTCTTTTTCCTACAAAAACCAAGTATAATTTGAATGGTGTAGAACTTACTTTACTTATTTCCATTTTACTTATTGTATTAATTATTGGCGCATTTTATTTTACCATTGCAACTATTATCAAGCAGAAAAAGCTGAGTGAAATAAAAAGCGATTTTATCAATAATATGACCCACGAATTTAAAACTCCCATATCTACCATAAGCCTTGCCGGTGAAGTTTTGAGCGACAAAACGATTGAAAAAACTCCTGAATCGACTGAGAAATACCTGAAGATAATAAAAGATGAAAACAAACGCCTGGCAGGCCTCGTGGAAAATGTATTGCAGGCGGCTGTTTTAGATAAAGGAAAATTGAAATTCAAGGTTCAGGAATGCGATTTGCACCAAATTATTAATGATGTTATTCAGAGCCTTCACCTGCAAATTCAAAATAAAGGCGGTATTATCACAACAGAATTGCATGCATTGCGTTATTCTCTTTTCGCCGACCGCATGCATTTGGGAAATATTATCTATAATTTGATTGATAACGCGTTGAAATATTCCAAAGTAACTCCGCAAATCAAAGTGTCTACTTCCAGCACTGCCGATGGAATTTTCATTTCGGTAAAAGACAATGGCATCGGCATTAAAAAAGAGGACCAGAAAAAGATTTTTGAAACATTTTACCGTGTACCTACCGGAAATATTCACAACGTAAAAGGCTTTGGGCTTGGCCTTAGCTATGTAAAAGCAGTGGTTGAAAAACACGGCGGCCATATTGAAGTTGAAAGTGAACCGGGAGAGGGAAGCACCTTCGTTGTATATTTGCCATTTCTTAATAATCTTACGTAAAACATGATTACAGCACCGGAAGAAAAAACAAGAATCCTGCTTGCAGAGGATGATGAAAGCCTTGGATTACTATTAAAAGACTTTCTAACTGCAAAAGGTTTTGATGTGCAGCTTTGCGATAACGGCAAAAAAGCTTTTGATGCTTTTTCTAAACACAGTTTCAATTTATGTATCCTTGATATAATGATGCCTGAAAAAGACGGATTCACGGTTGCGAGGGAAATCCGGATGGTAAATAAAAATGTTCCAATTATTTTCCTCACCGCTAAATCGATGAAGGAAGATATTATAGAAGGATTCAATAAAGGCGCCGATGACTATATTACTAAGCCATTCAATACCGAAGAATTATTGGTGCGCATACAAGCATTAATGCGCCGTATGAAGCCACAGGGCGAAGAAAAAGAGGAATTCCAGATAGGGCATTACCATTTTAATTATAAAAATCTTTCACTTGAATTTAAAGGCAAGTCGGAAAAACTGACAACCAAAGAAGCGGAGCTTTTAAAACTGCTTTGCCTCCACTCCAACGATGTGCTCGACCGCAACTTTGCGCTGAAAGCCATTTGGCAAAACGATAGCTACTTTAATAGCCGCAGCATGGATGTTTACATAACCAAGCTCCGTAAATATTTGAAGGAAGACCCCAAGGTGCAAATTATAAACATACACGGAAAAGGGTTCAAGCTTTATACGGAAAAAGAGTAGTTAAAACGGGCTACCTTTGCAGAAATAATATAAAGTGAAAAAAAATCTATCGCTACTATCCATTGCATTTCTCTTTATTCAGTTACAAGCATCCACTGCACAAAGACCCAATATTTCTGTTTACAAGTTCCGCGATTCTGCTGAATCCTCGGCATGGTGCCAGTATGACAGTACATTGGTAGCTTATAATCTGCTACAATCGAATGGCTATTGGGGAATTTACCTGGCAAATGTTGGCCCGGGAAACACCCTGCAAAACGAACGTTGTTTTACTTGCGGCAAAGCATTTTTGCCCGGTAAAAATTATGCAAATCCCGCTTTTTCTCCCAATAAGCGATACATACTTTTTATGGCTGAAAAGGCTGTTCATTCAGGCACCTCTGCCAATTCAATTCCCGGCATAGGAATGTATAATGATTTATGGGTTATGAAAATGGACGGCAGCAAAGCATGGCGTTTAACTACTTTACCAAGTAC
>DATHOL010000248.1:0-11964 GCA_035484895.1 Bacteroidia bacterium
AGAAATTCCAACTTTCGAAGCCAAGCGTATCCAATCCTGTATTAGTCCAGGTTCTGGTTCCGGCAACACCATTCATGGTGTTTGAGCCATCACCTACCTTGTACCCACTAAACGATTGTGTTATAGTGGTATTCTTGTTAAAATATGCTTCCCAGAAAAATTGGCCTATTGACACCGGCCATGAAACAATAATTTCACCTTGTCTCCATTTCCCATCTTTGCAAAGTACAGGAGTAGAACCGAAATTAATGGTCAAGGTTGCCATATTTGAATTGGAGATAGAATCTATGCTTGCAGTACAAGTTGCGTTATAATCTGTAAGAATAATAACACCCGAATGCGGTCGCGCTCTATGTCCAGTATTCTGTACTGCATTATCGGAAACATTTTTTGAATCACTGGAAGCGTATGAAGCACTGGTTTCGTCCTGAGCAGCTGTAATATCAGTATCAGGGGTAGTTGAACTTTTGTGGCAACCTGTAAGAACAAACCCCGAAAGGGCTATTCCAAGGATACCGGTTAATAAAAGATTTTTAGTTTTCATGACAGTTTTTAATTTTATTTGTTTTGCTTTTTGATTCTACAAAGATAAGAAGGTTTAATAAACTCTTAAAATCCCTATTCCTCTTACCTTTCAAGTTGCGAAATAAGGTTATAAGAATGAAGGAAATATGAAGCACCAAAACAAACACATTATCAATAAGATAGGTACCTATAGTTTTTCCATAACCCGTTCCATTTGCATTCCCCGCGAACCTTTTAATAGAATAGTAGCATCTTTTAAGGGATGTTTAGAAAGCCATTTCGCAAATTCCTCCACTGTTGTATATAAATTAGCAGATGACTTAACTTTTGAAAACTCATCACCTATAAGGCATGCCGCTTCCCAGTTACTATTTCCAATTAAATCGGCAATTGCCTGATGTTCTTTTTGGCTGTCTTCACCTAGTTCAAACATATCACCAAGTATCAATACTTTATGGGGAGTAATTAATGCAGCAAAATTCTCAATAGCTGTCTTCATACTGCTAGGGTTGGCATTATAGGCATCTACCCAAATAGTATTGCCGCCTTTTTTAACTATTTGCGAGCGATTGTTAGAAGGAACATATTCTTCAATAGCCTGCTTAATTTGTTCGGGCGTAACCTCAAAGTAAAACCCGATACAGGCAGCCGCCAGAATATTATAAAAGTTATAAGCGCCAGCCAAACTGCTGCTTACCTGAATATCTTCCCCATCAATCATCTCTATGGTTCCTTTGGCAAGGAAGCTATCCTTATCCTGAAAACCCCTGATATCCGCATCTCTCGACATCCCATAGGTGAAATAAACTCCATTAGCAAGTTTAATAAGTAACTCGTCATCCGCATTAATAAAAAGCTCGCCATTTTTTTCTTTAATGAATTTATAGAGTTCGCTCTTGGCTTTTATCACCCCTTCATAGCTACCAAAACCTTCTAAATGCGCTTTACCTATATTGGTAATTATTCCATAATCAGGCTCGGCAATGCGGCATAGCATATCTATTTCCCCAACATGGTTGGCTCCCATTTCAATAACAGCCATTTCATTTTCACTGGTAAGTTTCAGTAATGTGATTGGCACTCCAATATGGTTATTGAGATTTCCTTGAGTAAAAAGCGTGTTATATTTTTTTGACAGAACAGCAGCTGTTAATTCTTTGGTAGTTGTTTTCCCGTTTGTGCCTGTTATGCCAATTACAGGAATAGTAAACTGCCTGCGGTGATGATTTGCTAAATTCTGTAATGCCTTCAATACATCGGGCACTAAAATGCATTTGTCGGTATAATATTTCTCTTCCTCAATAATAGCATAGCTGCACCCTTTTTTAATTGCTTCCGACGCAAATTCATTGGCATTGAAGTTAGCACCTTTCAATGCAAAAAACAAACTTCCTGCCGGAATATTGCGTGTATCTGTTGATACAACAGGATGCTCCAGAAATATTTTATATAATTCTTCCGTCGAAATATTTTTCATATTCCATTAATGAGTTTCTGCAAGTTCATTCTCTTTAAAGTATTCAATAATAGCTCTTTTCATAACTTCCTTTTGTTCGCCGGGTTTAAGCATTGGTAGGTTCCCGACGATTTCCCATTGCGGCCATCCATCCGCATCTTTGCCTGTATATTTAAAATATCCCAATGGCTCCAGCAGTTTACAGGTAGCAATATGCATCAAATCCATCTTTTCGTCTTTCGATGGTTTAAAATAGCCCTTCCCCAACTCCTGGATACCTATTAAAAGTATGATGGATTCTATTTCAATCCCCTCACCAAAAGTTAATTCTATCCTTTTGACTAACTCTTTCCAATTATTTTGCAACTCTTCATCCATATTACCGTAGACAGGTTTGTAAAATTACATAGATTCCGTTCTGATGTAATTGTATATTTGCGAAATTATGAGAAATACTGATATTCTTTTGATAGTTCCACTGGTATGGGGTACCTACCGGGGTTTCTTTAGAGGATTTATCAGAGAAATAACCTCCTTAGTAGCCATGGTTATTGTATTTTATGTTTCCATAAAATATTATGCACCTTTTGGTTCTTTTCTTAGCTCCCACATTCATAGTAAACTTTCACCGGCTTATATATCCATAGCCGCCTTCACTATTCTTTTCCTCCTTTTATTTGTCATCGTGTATGCCATATCTATCAAAATAGAAAAAATGACTGAGGCATTGCATCTCTCTCTTATTAATCACTTAGCCGGCGGATTGTTCGGTTTGATTAAATGGGCCTTTATGGTGAGTGTAGTTATTTCGCTCCTGGCCATGTTTGGCGGTAAAGCTGATTTCACTTTTATCAAATTCAATCACACATGGACATACAATCATTTACAAATGATTGCACCCAACTTGATGCCCAGTTTGCTTGGTAAAAATCCCTGAGTTTTCCGGCCCCAACCCCCAAAAGGGGCTTTAAATAGTACTACTTAAAGCCCCTTTAGGGGTTTAGGGCATTAAAATGTTTATGCAGTTGTACTTACAGAATACTTAGCCAGCAACTCTTCAATCTTTTCCACCATATCTTTAGAACCGATGAACAATGGTGTACGTTGGTGAAGTGCATTAGGCTTAAGCTCCATAATGCGCTTGGTACCGCTGGTAGCTTTCCCTCCGGCTTGCTCTACTATAAACGCCAATGGATTACATTCATATACCAACCTCAATTTCCCTTTTGGGGATGCTGAGGTAGTAGGGTATAAAAATACTCCACCGGTAATCAGGTTACGGTGAACATCGGCAACTGCCGAACCTATATAACGGGAAGAGAACGGACGGCCACTATTAGAGTCTTCTTCCTGGCAATACTTGATAAATTTCTTCACGCCTTCAGGGAAGTGCACATAGTTTCCTTCATTTATGGAATAGGTTTTCCCTTTCTTGGCCATCTGCATATCAGGGTGCGATAGGCAAAACTCTCCAATACTTGGGTCTAATGTAAAACCATTAACGCCCTTGCCTGTAGTATACACCATCATGGTAGATGAGCCATAAATAATATATCCTGCTGCAACTTGTTCGGTACCCGCTTGTAAAAAGTCCTCCAGTTTACCCGGCCCGGATAGGCTCACCCTGCGGTAAATAGAAAATATAGTGCCTACAGATACATTCACATCAATATTTGATGATCCATCCAATGGGTCCATGGCAACCACGTACTTAGCACCTTTTGATACCGCATTATCTACTGTTATGATTTCTTCATTTTCTTCCGATGCTATGGCGCAAACTTCGCCGCCTACGCTAAGCGCCGCTATAAATTGCTCATTGGCATATATATCGAGTTTCTTAACTTTTTCGCCCTGAATGTTCTTTTCGCCTGTTTCGCCAAGTATACCTGCCAAACCTGCTTTGTTTACCTCGCGGTGAACAATTTTACCGGCAATGGCTATATCACTTAAGAGCCTGGTTAACTCTCCTTTAGAATATAAAAAATCGTCTTGTCTCTCAACGATGAACTCTCCTAATGTTTTAACTTTTTCCATGATTTGGCTAATTCAAAAATTTTGGACGGCAAATATAGGTATTTTTGGGGTTCTTGTATATTACCTACTTATGAACTACACTATACGCAAAGCAGTTAAGGCCGATGCAGCCGATATATTAAGGCTGGTACAGGAACTAGCCACCTATGAAAAGGCCCCCGAAGCCGTGGAAGTCACCCTCGAGGAGGTGGAAGCAGATGGTTTTGGACCGAATGCCATTTATAGTGCATTCGTTGCTGAGGCGGAGCCCGCCGGGCAATCTTCCGAAAGGGGTGAGGTATTAGGTATTGCCCTTTATTATATTAAATACTCTACCTGGAAGGGAAAAGCCATCTACCTGGATGATATAATTGTAAATGAACAATATAGGCGCTATGGCATTGGCAGCAAACTGTTTGAAGAAGTGGTGAAAGTGGGCAAGGAAATGGGCATCCGAAAAATAGACTGGCAGGTATTAGATTGGAATGAACCTGCCATTGAGTTTTATAAAAAGTACAATACGGTTTTTAGTAATGAATGGGTGAATTGTACCTTGTATAAAGAACAAATTCAAAATGTGATAGAACGCGGATGACACGGATTGCTTATGATAAAAACAGAGATAAAAATCTTATTAAATCTTGAACAATCCGCGTCATCCGCGTTCCAATGCATTTAACACTATGAGAATCTATAAGTTCGGCGGAGCATCGGTAAAAGATGTGGAAGGTTTAAAAAGGGTGGCTGATATTTTATCTGCTGCCGAAGGCGAAGTAATTGTCGTAGTTTCTGCTATGGGAAAAACCACCAATGCACTCGAAAAGCTTGTCCCTATATTGGATGCCGTTACCACCGAAAAATTGTTAGGTGAAATTGAAGAATACCACCTCTCTATGGCACGTGCCGTAAAAATTCCTTATTGGGATTCGGTACAAACAAACCTGGAGCGCGATTTCCGCGAGTTGCGTGTGATGGTGCAGGAATTTAAAAGCGATAATTACGATGAACGTTACGATTATATAGTATCTATGGGCGAAATTATGTCGACCCGCATTGTAAGCGGATACCTTGCCGGAGAAGGCATACAGAATGATTGGATAGATGCCCGTAACGTTATCATAACGGACGACACCCACCGCGATGCCAAAGTAGATTTCGATAAAACACAAAAACAGGTAAAGGCGCAAATTTTAAAGTCGGTTAAACAGAAAAGAATAGTAGTTACACAGGGTTTTATTGGAAAATCTGATAAAGAACATCCTGTAACTCTCGGGCGGGAAGGCTCCGATTACACAGCCGCTATTATTGCCTATTGCACCGATGCTGAGTCAGTAACGATATGGAAAGATGTGCCCGGTGTGCTGAATGCTGACCCTAAGAAATTTACCGATACCGTTAAACTCGACCACATCAGCTACCAGGATGCTATCGAGCTGGCTTATTATGGAGCCACCGTCATTCACCCAAAGACTATTAAACCTTTGCAAAATAAAAATATTCCGCTATTTGTTAAACCATTCAATGACCCTACCGCAAGCGGAACCATAATTGACAACGACACTACTCCCCTACCCGTCCCTTGCTTTATAAGCAAGACAGATCAGGTATTGCTCTCGCTTTCTCCAAAAGATTTTTCATTTATTGCCGAAGAAAACCTCAGCCTTATTTTCGATTGTTTTGCCAAACACCACGTAAAGGTGAATATGATGCAGCATTCCGCAATTAATTTTTCAGTGTGTGCCGATAATGATGCCCGTAGATTGCAGGCCGTTATGGATGAATTGCGCAATAATTACCGTGTGCTATATAACGATAATGCAGAACTTTTTACCATACGTTATTATGACCAACCAACAATTGACCGCATTACCAAAGACAGAAATATTTTGCTTGAACAACGAAGCAGGTATACAGTGCAGTTGGTGGTTCGTAGGGGTTAACCCGCCATAAAAAATGGTATTGTTGCAACTAAAACCTATTTCTTTATTTTTGTCCCATGCAAGTAATAATCCGTTGCCCGAAATGTTCCTGGGAGCCCTTAGAGACCTCCTTATGGCGTTGCACCTGTAATCATGTATGGAATACTTTTGATACCGGCGGTCGCTGCCCTAATTGCAAAAAACAATGGAACGATACCCAATGTTTAGACTGCAAACAATGGAGCCCTCATATAGATTGGTATAAAAACCTCGATGATTGGCTGAAAAAGGAATTGGAGCTAATTAAAAAGTGGAAGGAAGAGGAAGTATTAGTGTAAAATAAATACAACATATTTGCGACACAAATTAATTATAGCAAACTTCCATTTCTATATTTAGCACCCCGTGAAGTAAATGCAACATGCTTACCATCAAATGATTCAAAGCCATATTGTTTGTTTTTCACATTTTCTAAAACAGGGGTAAACCGTGAAGTAACGTGAAGTAAAGAATCAGAAAAAAACTGATGAAAATTATAAAGAGGTTACTGTGCTCCCAATGATGAACGCACTTGTAATTCGTAATTTTTAATTCGTAATTAAATTACGCATCCAGTTCTCCCGCAATCACATTCATGCTGCTCATAGTAACAATCGCATCTGAAAGGAGGTTACCGCGAATCATCTCCGGGTAAGCCTGGTAGCAAATAAAGCATGGCCTGCGGAAATGTAAGCGGTATGGGGTTCTGCCCCCATCACTAACAAGGTAAAAGCCCAGTTCGCCGTTACCGCCTTCCACACAATGGTAAACCTCGCCCTTAGGAATATTCATTTCACCCATTACAATTTTAAAGTGGTAAATGAGCGCTTCCATATTGTTATATACTTCCTGTTTTGGAGGAAGGTAAAAGTCGGGCACATCAGCATGAAACACACCGGCTGGCAGTTTTTCAATTTTGGCTACAGCCTGTTTTATAATGCTGAAACTTTGCCAAATTTCATCTTCACGAACCATAAAGCGGTCGTAAGTATCGCCATTAGTGCCGACAGGTATGGTAAATTCAAAATCTTCATAACTGGAATAAGGGTTCATCACACGAACATCATAATCTACACCGGCAGCACGCAGGTTAGGCCCTGTGAAACCGTAATTCAATGCTCTTTCAGCGCTTATGGAACCCGCACCGATAGTACGGTCCATAAAAATACGGTTACGAACCAAAAGTTTTTCAAATTCTTTTAACACCTTAGGAAATTCCGCAATCCACTTATGCAGCTTATCCCAGGCGCTTTGCGGGAAATCCCGCTCAAATCCGCCAATGCGGCCAATGTTGGTGGTGAGGCGCGCTCCGCAAATAGCTTCAAATATTTCGTATATTTTTTCGCGCTCTTCAAATACATAAATAAAGCCCGTCAAAGCACCACTATCTACACCAATTACACTGTTGCATACAAGGTGGTCGGTAATGCGAGAGAGTTCCATTATTATAACACGCATGTATTCCACACGCTTGGGCAATTTGGCTTCAATCAATTTTTCCACAGTCATGTGCCAGCCCATATTATTAATGGGTGATGAGCAATAATTCAGACGGTCAGTAAGGGGAGTAATCTGGTTATAGGGGCGGTGTTCAGCCAACTTTTCAAATGCCCGGTGAATGTACCCAACGGTAGGTTCTGAGTCAACAATAATTTCCCCGTCCATTTTCAGAACATTCTGGAACACCCCGTGTGTAGCAGGATGCGACGGACCTAAGTTAAGAATGGAATACTCTTTTTCCTCCAGCTTTTCAGCTGTAGTTATGGGTGTTTCTGCAATGTCTTTTTTATTCGTCGGCATAGGTAATATTATCTACCAAACATACTATCGTTCTTGTCTTCACGGTTCTGGTCCTCCAGTGGAAATTCCTTTCTCAACGGGAAACCAACCATATCATCTACATTCATAATACGCTTCATATTGGGGTGTCCTTTAAACACAATGCCATAGAAGTCGTATGTTTCACGCTCCTGCCAGTTAGCTGCAGAAAATACGGTAGTTAACGTAGGAACTACAGCATCCTCTATACCAAAGAAAATACGCAAACGGATTCTCCAATTCTTAGGCATATTATGCAGGTGGTAAATTACACCCAGCTCTTGCCCCTTATTATCAGGGAAATGAATGCCACAAAGATCGGTAAGGAAACGGAATTCCATTTCGGGGTCATCGTAAAGGAATTTAATAACATCCACAATTTTATCTTTCTTAATAGTGAAAACGGGAAAATCCCGCATCATTTCAGTCCCGACAATAAGGTCGGGACCAAAATTTTCGCGCAATTTGGTTTCTACTGAAGTCAATAATTCCTGCTCTTCCATAACCTATTCAATTCCGTATTTGGCAAGCATTTCCTTGTATTCGGGCTGATTCCTTCTCCGTAAGGATTCATTTTTAATTAATTCCTGTACTTTAACGATACCGTCTAAAACCTGCTCAGGGCGCGGAGGACAACCGGGTACATATACATCCACCGGAATAATCCTGTCAATGCCTTGCAAAACGCTGTACGTATCAAATATACCGCCGCTGGAAGCGCAAGCGCCCATAGAGAGCACCCAGCGCGGTTCTGCCATCTGCACATATACTTGCTTTAAAATCGGTCCCATTTTTTTTGCAATGGTTCCCATCACCATTAAAAGATCGGCCTGGCGCGGTGAAAAACTCAAACGTTCAGCCCCAAAACGGCCCATATCGTAGTGTGCAGCCATAGTAGCCATAAACTCAATACCGCAGCAGGAAGTAGCAAAAGGCAAAGGCCAAATAGAATTTGCCCGTGCAAGTCCAATTACTTTATCTAAGCGTGTAGCGAAGAATCCAGGCCCTTCAATTCCCGGAGGCGATGCGGCTAGTTCTATATTGCTTTTCCCTAAAATTTCAGTTGCCATAATTTTTTATTTGCTTAGTCAGTATCCCACTTAAGTGCGCCTTTTTTCAGGATATAGAAAAACCCGATTAAGATTACCGCCATATATGAAATCATCTCCCAAAAGCCCGCCATTCCCAAGGAACGGAAATCCACTGCCCAGGGGTAAAGGAAAATAACCTCCACATCAAATAGTACAAATAAGATAGCTGCCAGAAAATATTTTACCGAGAACGGTATACGTGCGTTTCCTTGTGATTCAATACCGCATTCAAAAGGATCGAGCTTGGTTTTGTTTCTGCGTTTTGGTCCCAATAAATTAGACACAAACATGGTCGTTACCACAAAACCTGCAGCTACCATTGCAGTAATAATGATTGGAAGATAATCTATAGGTCCGTTGGCTGAATACATAACGAATGGTTATTAATGCAAGGCAAAGTTAAGCATATTTGGGAAGCAGGAAAATAAATCCTGCTAATTTTCACACCACAAAAAAACCCTGACATTTCCTTCAGGGTTTCTTTTCAAATCAATTTATGGTTAAACGTGTTCGCCCTCATCCATCTCACCTTCTTCCATTGGAACGGTTTGAGGAATAAAGTCTACATCTTTGCCGGGTTTGCTGTAATCATATGCCCAACGGTGAACTTCCGGCAATGGCCCAGGCCAGTTTCCATGTTCAGGAACAATAGGGGTGGTCCATTCAAGGGTATTCGCATTCCAAGGGTTTTGTTCTGATTTAGGGCCTTTGAACATACTATAGAAGAAATTCACAAAAAAGATGAATTGCGAAAGCACACCGATAATTGCAAATACCGTGATAATAATATTCAAGTGTTGCAGTTTTTCAAATGCAGGATACAAATCATTATTGAAATATCTTCTTGGAACACCTGCCAAACCTACAAAGTGCATAGGAAGGAATACTCCATAAGCACAAATAAAAGTGAGCCAGAAATGCCAGTAGCCAAGTTTTTTATTCATGAACCTGCCGAACATTTTAGGGAACCAGTGGTACACTCCTCCAAACATAGCAAGTACGGCAGAAAGGCCCATTACTATATGGAAATGGGCAACCACGAAATACGTTCCGTGAACGGCTACGTCAAGCGCTGAATCAGCAAGGATGATACCTGTGAGGCCACCGGAAATAAAGGTGGAAACCGCACCAATTACAAACAACATTTGAGGATTAAAAATGATATTTCCTTTCCATAGAGTGGTTATATAGTTGAATGCTTTAATTGCCGAGGGTATCGCAATCAACAGCGTTGTAAACACAAAGACTGACCCGAGAAATGGATTCATACCGCTTACGAACATGTGGTGACCCCACACGATAAATGCAAGGAAAGCAATGGCAAGCATAGAGCCTATCATAGCACGGTAACCAAAAATAGGCTTGCGGGCATTTACCGACATGATTTCGGAAATGATACCGAATGCAGGCATGATAACGATGTATACCTCCGGGTGGCCGAGGAACCAGAATAAGTGTTCAAACAAGACAGGGCTGCCACCGGTTTGTGATAAAGCTTGTCCGCCAATATAGATATCTGAAAGATAAAAACTTGTTCCAAAACTTCTGTCAAATATCAATAAGATTGCTGCACCGAAAAGTACAGGGAAGGAAAGTACACCAAGAACCGCGGTAATTAAAAGCGCCCAAATGGTAAGAGGCATGCGGGTCATCTTCATTCCTTTGGTACGTAAATTCAATACGGTAACAATATAGTTCAAGCCACCGAGAAGAGATGAAACAACAAACAAGGAAATAGAAGAGAGCCACAATGTCATACCTATTCCTGAACCCGGTATTGCTTGTGGAAGCGCACTCAACGGAGGATAGATGGTCCAACCCGCAGAAGCCGGTCCGGTTTCAACATATAATGAAATCATCATTATAATGGAGGCGATAAGAAAGAACCAATAAGAAAGCATATTCAACATAGGAGATGCCATATCCCTTGCTCCTACCTGAAGCGGAATCAAAAGGTTTGCAAAGGTTCCGCTTAATCCGCCCGTTAGCAAGAAGAACACCATAATAGTTCCGTGAATAGTAACGAGGCCCAGATACATGTTTGGATCAAGTATTCCGCCTTTTGCCCAACGGTCGCCGAGGAAGTAGTGCATTACCGGGAAAGAATGCCCCGGCCATGCTAATTGCAACCTGAATAATGTACTCATAATGGCAGCAGCCAAAGCCATAAACATAGCGGTAAACAAAAATTGCTTACTGATAATTTTATGGTCCATGCTGAATACATACTTCTCAATGAATGACAGCTTGGCATGTTCATGGTGATGAACATGCTCTGCATGGTGAGCTGTATCGTGTGTGTCAGCGTGAGCGTGGTTTTCCATATCTATCTACTGTTTAGTATTTCAAATTTATTAATATTCCGCAATATTATTTCATAGCTGTAGGAACAGCTTGTTTGTTATGCATATTATATAAGTGCGAGAAGAACGGATGTTGCTTATCCATCCATGCCTTAAATTCATCGGGGCTGTCAACAACCACTTTCATAGGCATGTTGTAGTGACCCTGTCCGCATACACGGTTGCAAAGCAGTATGTAGTCAAAGGCAGTATCATGCGTAATTTTTCGCATAGAATCAGTAGTAATGGTTGCAGTAAAATGCAATTCCGTTGTAATACCGGGTACGCAGTTAATCTGGTCGCGGAAATGCGGGAAATAAACCCCGTGCATTACTTCGCGTGCATTACATTCAAACAAAATAGGAACATTTACAGGAATATGAAATTCTCCTTTCACCATAATATCATCCCAACCATGCGGGTCGGTAGAATCCATTCCTACCGTATTATTAGAGGCATCATCAATAAGCCTGTAGTCTGTTTTTCCAAGCGCGGTATCAGCGCCTGCATAACGGGCCGTCCAGTCAAATTGCTTGGCATACAACTGTATTTTCATTGCTTTAGGGTCATGCGGACCGGTCATTTTTGCCCAAAGGCTCAGCCCATAAATAACAATAACTGCCAATGCAATAGATGGAACAACGGTCCAAATTAACTCCAGCTTATCATTGTGCGGATAAAAATATGCTTTGCTGTCTTTTTGCTTTTTATACTTGTAAGGAAAATAGAAAAGCATGAAGGTGGTTATAAAGAATACA
>DATHOL010000249.1:0-2900 GCA_035484895.1 Bacteroidia bacterium
TTTTTAACCTGGCTTGCTATGCTCATGTTCCAAATTTATTAATTATTACATTAATAGGATTAAGTATTAACCCAACTGACGAAACCCTCACGATTCTTTCGTCTTCAATTTCGCTGAATTCTGAAATTGAAATTGCCGCTATATCCTCCTGGTAGTAAAAAGAACTCTCATGAGATGATAAACCTAAAACTATATTATACCTTCCGGCTGCAAGAATAATGTCATCGCTTTTGAAAATAGCTTCATACTCGTCTGCTTCCATTGTTTTCGCGTTGCTGTAAAATGTCCGTATTGGAACTTCCATAGCATTTTTTAATCCAATGGCAATTATAAAATGCTCTATGGTACGGGTAAGTGTAAATATTACACGAATTTGCCAGCGCTTACCAACCGGCACTTCCGTAAGCAAGTTTCCATTTATATCTTCAATTTGAATACGCTTTGCATAACCGGGGCTGTTCAAATGTTCGGAAGAAACTGCTATTTCATATATTGATTGAGTATCTTTACTTGATTCAAGATATTTTTCGATAACGCTGCCGATGTTTCCATGGAGAACAACTTTACCTTTCTCCAGGAGTACTCCATAATTACACAATTTTTGAACTACTTGCATATTATGGCTAACAAATATAACCGTTCTGCCTTTGCCTGAAACCTCTTCCATTTTTCCGAGGCACTTCTTTTGAAAAGCCGCATCGCCAACAGCAAGCACTTCATCAATTATTAATATATCCGGTTCAAGATGCGCTGCAATGGAAAATGCAAGCCGCACATACATGCCGCTACTGTAGCGTTTTACAGGGGTGTCCAGGAATCTTTCAATTTCTGCAAAAGCAACAATTTCATCAAATTTAGATTCAATCTCAGCTTTACTCATTCCCAAAATAGCGCCATTCAAAAATATATTCTCACGGCCCGAAAGTTCCGGATGGAAACCTGTTCCCACTTCCAATAGACTGGCAATATTCCCATTAATGGTTATCCGTCCTGAAGTAGGTTCTGTAATCCGGCTTAGTATTTTTAACAGCGTTGATTTACCAGCCCCATTGCGGCCAATTATTCCAATTCTATCCCCCTGATTTAATTCAAAAGAAACATTTTGCAATGCCCAGAATTCTTCGGAAAAATTATTTGGTTTCCCTTTCCGCTTGCCCATTATAGCTTTTACCCCATCAGAAATCATATCACGTAAAGTCAAATATTTATCCTTAGCATGGTGGCTAAGAAAATACTTCTTCCCTACGTTTTCTATTTTAATTACGGGTTCCATCAAATAACGTCTGCAAATGATTTTTCAACTTTCCGGAAATACCAGATACCTGATAGTAATAACAAAATGCTTATTACAATGGAAAAAATAAATCCCGGAAGATATAAGTTAATTCCATTTCCTAAAATACACCAGCGGAAACCGTCAATCACTCCAACCATAGGGTTTAAAGAATAAATAAATTTTAAAGCCTGCGGAATATGCTGGCTATTGAATACCGTATCGCTTGAAAAAGCAACGGGCGAAATATAGAGCCCGAATTGCACCATGAAAGGAACAATAAATTTAAAATCGCGGTATTTAACATTCAACGCACCGATAAATATCCCGGCACCCATCGACATCATGGTGGCTTGAAGCAGAAAAAGAGGCATCAATAATATATTCCAGCCGGGAATGTATTTATAGTACACCATAAAAATAAGCATGAGGACAACAGATGTACAAAAATCAATAAGCGATACTATGATAGTGCTTGCCGGAACAATTAACCGGGGAAAATAAACCTTAGTAAGCAAGTTGGAATTTGCCAGAAGGGAGTTGCTTGATTCGCTGAAAGCGGTAGAAAAAAATTGCCAGGGCAATATGGCAGCACAAACAAAAATAACCCTTGGAACACCTGCCGGAACTGAAACATGCAATAATTTGCCTACTACCGCAAAAATTAAAATGGTTAGCAATGGCTTAATTACACTCCAAAGAATTCCAATTACAGCTTGCTTATACCGAACCAATACATCGCGCCAGGCCAGGTAATAAAATAAACCCCTGAATTTCCACAGGTCTTTCCAATAGTTTTTCTGCTTGCCCCCCGGCTCTATTATTATTCTATTCTGCATCCCTGAATCTAACGGTATTTATTTGAAAATGTAGAGGATATCGCCTTATTTATAAAAATTTCAAATCCTAAAATTACTCAAATTCCACCAAATAGAAGGCATACTGCTACTTAGAGCGCTTTTTGATTTGTTTTATTATCTTCGCAAAAACTACTTTTTTTCAAGCTCATGGCAATTGATATTAATGAAAAAATAAGAGCATTCAATAAAGGGCGTTTCGCTGAAACTCTTGAACTTAAATACAAATTGGTCCGGGAGGATAAATTCCGTTTCTTGCGTGCTACAACACATCTGTTTTATGAAGATATTCCGAAGGGTTCATTTCTATTAAACTCGCCTTATGCCTGGATTTGCGGTGATTTGCACCTGGAGAATTTGGGCAGTTACAAAGCAGATAACCGTGTTGCCTATTTTAATGTGAATGATTTTGATGAATGCCTCCTGGCTCCTTGCCTGTTAGATGTTTATCGGCTTATTGTAAGTGTAATAGTATCCTCAAAAAACCTTGAATTAAGCGTAGCTGAGACCAGTTCCCTTTGCAGTTTATATATAGACAAATACATGGATACACTACAGCAGGGCTATATCAGAACCCTTGAAAAGCAAACCGCAAGAGGGGTTATTAAAAAATTCCTGAAAAATGTAAGCCAGCGTAAACGAAAAGATTTTTTAAAAACGCATACATATAGGAAAAACGATGCATATAAGTTAATTATAGCCCAGCCCCATACTTTGCCATTAGCCAACTCAAAAAAAGAAGAGATATCCGTAGAAATTGAAAAATGGGC
>DATHOL010000250.1:0-2924 GCA_035484895.1 Bacteroidia bacterium
AATCCCTACAAAATGGCTGGAGATAGTTCTTTTATCTTCTACCTGGGCACGGGGAAAAGTTTGCCCGGTATCACTGGAAGCTATTTCCTGGCTTTGAGAATAGGAATTAACCCCTATACGTACTAAGAGACGATAAGCCGTTCTGTTATTTACATAATACTTGCCTACAATGGTTTGGTTGGAATTTAAAAAAGAAGCGGTAGGCGATTGGGTTGTTCCGGTGCCATGGAAGAAATTGCCAATGTAATTAAACCAGGGTGTAGCATCCATACTTACTGCCCAGTCTCCCGCCTGCGGAAGATATACTTCTCCTTTCTTCGATATGATTTGAGGATTGTCAGGTGTTGTGGCATTTCCTTGTGCAGGAGAAGCGCCTCCCTGTGCAAAAATTCCGGAAACAAATACAGTCAAACTGATAATGCTGAGAACTTTTTTCATACTCATGTGAAATTGTGTTTTGGTTAATGTAGGAACAAATATAAGCCGATAAGGAGGCTACTTTGAGAAGTTCAAAACGGTATTATTGACTGGAAATTGTTTATAAGTCAAATAAAAAGCCGGGAACCGACTTAAGTTGTTTCATTTAATAGCGGAACAAAAGAGAAGTTTACGTAGTCTTTTATGTCGTATTCATTATCTCCTATTTTCCGTATTTTCTTCATCACTTGCAGGGCGCCTTCACCTACAGGAATCACTAATATGCCCCGGGGTTTGAGTTGTTGCAATAGTGGTTCCGGAATAAATGGAGCCGCCGCAGTAACTATTGCCCTGTCGAATGGGGCAAATTCCGGAAGGCCTAAGTATCCGTCTCCATAAAAGCACTTTACATTGCATTTTAAAGTTTCGAGCATTATTTTGGCTTTGTCGTGCAGTTTTTTTTGCCGTTCAATAGAATAAACTTCCGCACCAAGGGTACTTAAAATAGCTGCCTGGTATCCTGAACCGGTTCCTATCTCCAATATTTTGTCTCCTTTCCTTACCTCCAGTAATTCCGTTTGGCGGGCAACGGTATATGGTTGCGAAATGGTTTGCCCTTCACCAATCTGGAAGGCCACATCATCATAAGCGAATTGAAGGAATGCACTGTTGAAGAAGAAATGCCGTGGAATTTTATCCATAGCCTGAAGCACTTTGAAATCCTTAATCCCGCTGTTCTTTAAGTGCTGAATAAGCTTTTTGCGTAATGCCTGATGTTTGAATGTATCTTCCACAGCGCAAATTTAAGAGATATAAGTTATAAGCGATAAGAGATGAGCGGAGAACTTGTCATTTGCTTATCGCTTATAACTTATCGCTTATCTCTCTTCCGAGATAGCTTATTCTTGTTAATTTTGCCAAAACTTGAAAATTTTATCCATGCTTAAAATAGGCGTTATCGGGGCAGGACATTTGGGAAAAATTCACCTGAAACAAATTAAGGAGATTCCACACTATCAATTAGTCGGTTTTTTTGACACAGATGCGGCCGTCGCTAAAAAAGTAAGTGAAGAATTGGGAGTTCCTTCTTTTTCTTCGGCAGTGGAACTTATTAAAAATGTGGATGTAGTGGATGTAGTTGTTCCTACGGTTGCGCATTGTGAATACGCCTCCCTTGCGCTGCGCCAGTTTAAACATGTTTTTATTGAAAAACCCCTGGCGGTGGATGTGGAAGAGGCAAAATCCCTTGTTGCATTAGCCCGGGAAGCCAATGTAAAAACACAGGTGGGTCATGTGGAACGCTTTAATCCGGCATTTTTAGCTGTGAAAGACCGCTGCGATAATCCCATGTTTATTGAAGCACACCGGTTGGCGGTTTTTAATCCCCGGGGAACAGATGTGTCAGTTATATTGGATTTGATGATACATGATATTGATATTGTATTAAGCCTTGTGAAGTCGGATGTAAAGCGAATAAGCGCCAGCGGAGTATCTGTAGTAAGCGATACTCCGGATATAGCTAATGCCCGCATTGAGTTTGATAATGGTTGTGTCGCTAACCTTACAGCCAGCCGCATAAGCCTGAAAAACATGCGAAAAATAAGGATGTTTCAAAAAGACGCATATATTTCAATGGATTTGCTTTCGCATAAAACAGAGGTGGTAAAAATTAAAGAAATAGCAGATGATGAGGAAGAAGGTATGTTCTCCATGGTGATTGATCAGGGAAATGGCAGGGGTAAAAAACAACTTTCGGTGGAAAACCCTCCGGTGCAGCCTAATAATGCCATACGGATGGAGTTGCAGGAGTTTGCAGAATCCATCATTCATAATAAACCCACTATTGTAACTATTGAAGATGGAGCCAAAGCCCTTGATACCGCTGCCAAAATTATTGAAAGGATAAACTTTATACAACCCGAATAGTCTTGCTTATTCAGTTCAAGGCAATAATGTAAATTGCATTCCGTTTTTATTCCATGAAGACATTAAACCGATTCAAGTTCTCCCTGCTTTTCCTTTCTATTACATTAGCCGTGGCATCCTGCACGGTTTTTGACCCGCCATTGGTAGTTCCTGCTTATGGGCATATTGACAGTGTGCATTTTACAATCGCCGGTAATCCTGATACGCAAGGGAGTGTTTCTGCAACTATTCCGGCGGTATGGGTTTACCTCGATGATAACCCTGTCGGGGCTTTTCAGCTTCCCTGCACTTTTCCTATGGTGGCAAGCAACGGTTCGCACAGTATTAAAATCTATTCCGGCATAAGCGCTGCGGATGGAAATTCAGCCTATAACATCAATCCGTTTTACCAATACTATGCCGTTAGTGCAAACCTGCAACAAGGAAAAACAACGGTATTTAAGCCCACATCATTATATTACACATGGGTAGTATTTAAACTGATGGAAGATTTTGAATCGGAATTGGTAAATAGCCAACCGGCGCATATCATAAATTTTGGTGGCAACGGTAATAAAAAGGCTGCTTCAGAAACCTCCATG
>DATHOL010000251.1:0-3971 GCA_035484895.1 Bacteroidia bacterium
AAAAAGAATAACCCTATATTAATAGGAGAACCCGGTGTGGGAAAATCGGCTATTGCTGAAGGCTTGGCTATTCGCATAGTACAAAAGAAGGTATCTAGATTACTCTTTAACAAAAGAGTGGTAACCCTTGACTTGGCTGCCCTTGTAGCAGGTACAAAATACCGCGGACAGTTTGAAGAACGTATTAAAGCCGTATTGAATGAATTGGAAAAAACCCCGGATATCATTCTATTTATAGATGAAATCCACACCTTAATTGGTGCAGGTGGAGCTTCCGGGTCATTAGATGCTTCCAACATGTTTAAACCGGCCCTTGCACGCGGAGAAATCCAATGTATTGGTGCAACTACTTTAGATGAGTACCGCCAATATATTGAGAAAGACGGAGCTTTGGAAAGAAGGTTCCAAAAGGTGCTTATTGAACCGACAAGCCCTGATGAGACCATTCAGATATTGAATAATATCAAGGCAAAATACGAAGAGCACCACTATGTAACCTATACAGATGATGCTATTAAAGCCTGCGTATATCTTACGAACCGCTATATCAATGACCGCCACCTGCCTGATAAAGCAATAGATGCGTTGGATGAAGCAGGAGCAAGGGTGCATATTACCAATATTAATGTTCCTCAGCATGTAATTGACCTCGAAAAGAAAATGGAAGTGCTGAAGGAAGAAAAAAATAAAGCTGTACACAACCAGAAATACGAGGAAGCTGCAAGGCTTCGCGATAATGAAAGGTTGCTGAATGAACAACTGGATACCGCCAAGAAAGCCTGGGAAGAAGAAACCAAAACGCACCGTGAAATAGTAAGCGAAGCGAACGTAGCCGAGGTGGTTGCCATGATGACAGGCGTTCCCACACAGCGTATAGCTGAACAGGAAAGCGCACGTCTTTCTAAAATGGAAGAGGAATTGCGTGGCAAAGTAATTGGCCAGGATGATGCTGTAAAGAAAGTGGTACGTGCGATACAACGTAACCGCGCCGGATTGAAAGACCCTAACAAACCGATTGGTTCCTTTATATTTTTGGGGCCTACAGGTGTGGGTAAAACCCAGTTAGCTAAAGTTATTTCCCGCTATTTGTTTGATAAAGATGATGCTCTTATCCGTATAGATATGAGTGAATACATGGAGAAGTTTGCCGTGTCACGTTTAGTGGGCGCTCCTCCCGGGTATGTAGGGTATGAAGAAGGCGGACAATTGACTGAAAAAGTTAGAAACCGTCCATACTCTGTGGTGTTGCTCGATGAAATTGAAAAAGCACATCCGGATGTATTCAACCTGTTATTGCAAGTGTTGGATGACGGACAATTAACCGACAGCCTTGGCAGGAAGATAGACTTTAAGAATACTATTATTATTATGACTTCCAACATAGGTTCACGCCAGTTGAAGGATTTCGGGCGCGGAGTAGGGTTCAATACTACTGCTAAACAGGAAAGCGGAGAAGAAATTGACAAAGGTGTTGTGGAAAGCGCATTACGCAAGACATTCGCACCGGAATTCCTGAACCGTGTTGATGATGTGGTAATCTTCAACTCGCTTACCAAGGAAAGTATGCATGAAATTATTGATTTGGAACTGGAAGGTTTATACCAACGTATTGAAAGAATCGGGTATACGGTTAAAATTTCAAAAGAAGCCAAAGACTATATTGTTACCAAAGGTTTCGATCCTCAATATGGTGCAAGGCCCTTGAAGAGAGCCATTCAGAAATACCTGGAAGACCCGCTGGCAGAGGAAATTATTAAGTCGGGCGTAGCGGAAGGTGATGCTGTAAGCGTAGACTACGACAAAGCCAAAGACGATATCAAGATTAAGGTTACCAAAGCCAAATCAAAGAAGAAAGGCAACGAAGAAGAGGCGAAAAGTTAATTAATAATTAGCAATTAACAATAAAGGGCAGGTTAATGAAAATTGACCTGCTTTTTTGTTGAAATTCAAGCAATACATAATAATTTGTAAATTGCCTCGTTAACTTTAAAAATAAGATTTGAATTTGGCTTGATTTTTACCTGAATTTTAATTACCAATTTAAAAACATTAAAAATGATCAGAAAAAATCTCGTTTGCTTAATTGTCTTATTTATTTCTCTAAATAGTATTTCTCAAAATGCCACTGGGCAATGCAATGAAATGCTTGGGCTTTTCAAGAGTGTATCAATTCCCAGTCTTCAGGTGGTTATCGATTCGAATAATTCCACCTATCTTAAAATGCTGCCAAATGGAGAAATGTCTAATTTTGATTGTTCCAAACGTTCATTTACATTTTCCTCTAACGGATTAAAAAGTGTTTATGAGGAAGGAGCAGGTAAATATTCCTGCGATTTTAATACACTTTACTTAAGATACACTGTATATATTAACGACTTTCCATCGGGGCCATATTACGATACGTTGTATAGAGCAGTATCGCTTAGTATTGCATCCAGTTCGGCCTGTTCGGGTTGTAATGGCATAGCATTAGCAGCTATGTCAGGGTTTAGTGAAGGGAGCCTGGCAAATTATTCCTATGAATGGAATACTGGGCAAACCTCATTTTTTATTAATGGATTATGTCCCGGTACTTATACATTTACAATTACAAATCCATGTTCAGGGTATTCGAAAACGGGCAGCACAACTATCATTTCCAAAACAGCGCCGCCTGTGGCTATTACTCTTGAAAAAATATCAGATGTTAGTTGCTACGGGGAAGATAATGGCAGCGCACTTGTTGCTGCATATAACGGAACACCTCCCTATAATTATCAATGGCTACCCGGTAATAAATCGGATTCACTGGCTGTTAGCTTAGCTGCAGGGAACTACACAGTTATGGCTGTAGATGCCAATGGTTGCTCAAATTTTGATTCTGTTAAGATAAGGCAACCTTCCGCCCTTAACTTGAATATAGCTTCTTATATTCCTGTTGTTTATGGTCAATCAGTTGATTTAACTTCTTCCGATGTTAATGGTGGGACACAACCCTACGTTTATCTTCTGAATGGAGATACTACAGGTTCAAATTGCACAATAACACCATCCTATTCTACTACCTACACTGTTACCGTTGCAGATAAGAATGGCTGCACTGTCACCAAACCATTAGTAATTTTTGTTAATATGGATACTGTTAATAAAAGCGAAATATTTATTCCTACCGCCTTTTCTCCAAATAATATTGGACAAAATGATATTCTTTATGTGCGCGGAACTGCTATTAAGGAGATGTCTTTTAATATTTATGACCGTTGGGGGAATTTAGTTTACACGAATACAAATATTAATGATGGGTGGGATGGAACATATAAAAATCATCCAATGAATACCGGTGAATATGCGTATTATTTAAAGGCAACTCTAAACGACGGTACAATCGTTTCAAGAAAGGGAAGCGTTCTATTAATAAGGTAAAAATATTTGTAAATCTTATTTCTCTATCACAAACTTCCCATTGGAAATAACAAGGAGTTGGTATAGCCCGCCGCCTGCAATCGTGTGGCTGATGGTCCGCAGATTGGGGCAACGGGCGTATACTTTCTTAAAGTATCTGCATATTGCAGAAACAGGTATTAAAAAAATCAGAAAGGCCTAAATAATTTTGTAGTAGTCGTTTTATTTATGATAAAATCAGTCGTTATTATTTCCATTTTATAACCAGTACGAAGAAAATGGAGTAAGGGTTGGGTTTACTCCTTTTCTCCTCCATTAATCATATCCGAAACTACCCCTTTGTTCTTTTTACCCAATTCGGCAAGGATAACCCCGCCAAGGTGTATGAATATAAAGGAGAGAATAATCCACATATTTATGGAATGGATATTACTTGAAAATTGTCTTAGAGATTTCAAACTTTTCACATCATCGGAATACGCCATAAATATGCCCGTACAGGCTTGTACAAACAAAGAAAAGTAAAAGAATAAGTAAAGACATCTGACCAATAAAAAGTGCTTAGTCTCTTTTTGATCTACTCCTGGCAT
>DATHOL010000252.1:0-8645 GCA_035484895.1 Bacteroidia bacterium
TTCAGGCTCTGAACCAAGAATAGCCACTTTATCAGTATCTTTAGTTCTGTCTTTTATATATTTCGCTATATCTTTAGCCTGGTTGAAAGGGTTGCCCCAATAAGCATTATCACAAACCGCAGCCGATGTCTGTTCAAAGTAATACACATGGTTTACATAAATGGTAAACAAAACAACTACAGCTAAAGCAACCACTGGCACATACTGAGATTTCAATGCTTTTGCCAGTTTAGTAACATACTCTATAAAAATACCAATTAGCAGACCCATAGCAGGCAGCAAGGCAATAAAATAATGCTGCCGGAAATAGAATCCGGAGCTTACTACCAATACAGAAGCAAGCACATATAGCGCTGCAAACACCTTCTGAAAGCGGGTAAATGGGCTAAGATATAAAACAATAAGTCCGGCTAAAGCCAATAGCCATAGGTGGTAAAATACGTACCAGGCAGCTACAAATGTAGAATTGAAAAGCGCAATAATCATTTGCATATCCTTCACCGATTCGTAGGTGGAGGCATATTTAACCGTCCATAGCCAGAAAACGCTGAATTCTCCGCTGGCTGCAATAATTAAAAGCACTATGATGTAAGGGATGAAAACACCTGCCGCAAAAGGCGGAAGGTTTTTAACTATTTCCACGAAACTTTGCTTTTTTTCAGTCTTCAGGTGGATTAATAGAATCAACCCTCCAAATAGTATGAGGAACACCGCCTGCTGTTTCATAAGGAAAGCCATACCGAACATTAGTCCGCATAAAAATACTTTTAGCGGTTTGCCCGATTTTAAATAGTCGGCAAGGAAAAACAACGCAATGGAAGAATAGAAACAAATAAAATGTGTCGCATGTGCAGCAAAACCATCAAACACCAGGCCTATGGCCATAAAGCCATAAATAGTCGCCGTTGCGAGGCCAATAAAAGGATTGAATATTTTTTTGAATGCAGTATACAGGAAATACATAGTCGCCGCATTGATAAATACTACACCTGTATGCACACCCGTATTGGTATGCCCGAAAATGAGCATGAGGATAGAATACATAAATGAAGTGCCGGGCAGTTTCATGGAATAGGCATCTTTAAAGGGAGCCACACCATGCAGGAACAAATTACCTATGTAGCCATACTCCCCTTCATCGCGCTCGAAAGGGACTGTTATAAGCCTATAGCGGATGGCACTAACAACCACTATCATCACCCAAAGCAGAATAATCGTGTAATCGCGCTTCGCCTGGCTATTAGCTATTGGCTGACGGCTATTAGCTTTTTTAAGTGCTGGTTTTATGGGTTTTTTTTGCGCCACGGTATAGTTTAGAGTACTTGCAAATGTAAAAATATTCTTTGGCTTGATATTTGGGGTTAGTTGCGGCTTAATTTTTATTTTTGTAAGATATTTTAAATATGAGAAAATTACTTCTGTTTATTAGTTGTACAATCCTGTTCGTTGCCTGTACTTTCACATCAGATACATCACCTTTCTACTTTAATCAAGGTCATATTGAAGACACTTTAAATCATTATGAACAGGCAATTGAATACTATACAATAGCAATAAATAAAAATAGTTATCATCCCGAATATTACCTTAATCGCGGTATTGATGAGGAACATATTGGTAAATTTAAATCAGCTATTAATGATTATAATAAGGTACTTCAAACAAAATCATATGAAGCAATGGCTTATAATGACAGGGGACTTGCGGAACATGATAGCGCTTCATCGCTTTTTTCAGAATCTTTAAGGGATTATGATTCCGCTATTAAAATCAACCCTGAGTGGACAATTGCTTATTGTAACAGGGCTGAGTTGGAAAGCGATATGGGATTTTATCAAAGAGATTCCAGTAAATATTTATTTGCAATGAAAGATTTGGATAAGTCACTTGCCCTAGATAGCAAAAACTATTGGGCTTATTGTAACCGTGGATTACTAAATCATAGACTTGGCAAATACCCAGAAGCACTAGGTGATTTTAATATCGCTATATCCCTTAACCCTGACATTGGAGAGTTCTATACTGATAGAGGCGTAACATATATGTCATTACATAAAGATTCTTTAGCAAAGGCTAGTTTTATTAAGGCACTTAAATTATCTCCAAGAATTGCATACAACAATCTTGGTTTCTTTGACTATACTCATGGTAATTATCTTGAAGGAAAGGAATATTATAACAAACTACTTACAATAGATTCTTCTAATGGACAAGCATATTTAACCCGTGGGTTAATTGAATTAAAACTAAATGAACATGAAGAAGCGTGCCAGGATTTTTATAGAGCATTAAAACACCATGATGCTGTTGCACAGGAGAAGATAGATTCATTTTGTACAGATACAAAGCATTAAAATCCCATTCCACCCCTTTTTTGTAATTTAGCCCCTGATTTAAACAGCTATTAGCCAACAGCTATTAGCCAACAGCTTAAAAAAATGTCAAACACACCCGAAATAACTGCCCTTACTGCCATATCGCCTATTGATGGAAGATACCGGAAAACCACCGAGGTTTTAGCCGACTATTTTTCCGAGTATGCACTTATCCGTTACAGGCTGCGGGTGGAGGTGGAATATTTTTTGGCATTGTGCCGTATACCATTGCCGCAACTGGAAGAGGTGGATGAAGAAGCCGTTGCCAGTAGCCTGCGCAATATTTACAACAACTTTACCCACGAAGAAGCCCAAAATATAAAGGACTTGGAAGCTATTACCAACCACGATGTAAAGGCAGTGGAATATTTCCTGAAAAGCAAACTGGATAGCCTGAATATGGGCGAAAGTAAGGAGTTTATCCACTTTGGCTTGACCTCGCAGGATATTAATAATACGGCAGTTCCGCTTTCGCTAAAAGAATTTAAACGGGATGTGTTATTACCTGCGTTGGAAGATCTTTTAAATACGATAAAAAAACTCGCAGCCGACTGGAAAGATATACCCATGCTGGCACACACGCACGGTCAGCCAGCCTCCCCTACCCGCCTGGGCAAGGAAATGCTGGTTTTTGTCGAGCGCCTGGAATCACAAATAGATGTGGTGAAAAGAATACCTATCTCGGCTAAATTTGGAGGTGCGACCGGCAATTTTAATGCGCACCATGTGGCTTATCCCGAAATTAACTGGGCAGAATTTGCCAACCGTTTTCTGCATGATGAACTGGGGTTAAACCGCCAGTTCTATACAACCCAAATTGAGCATTACGACGGGCTTGCAGCAATTTGCGATGCCATGAAACGTATCAATACCATCCTGCTTGATTTGAGCAAGGATTTCTGGACATATATCTCTTTCGATTATTTCAAACAAAAGATAAAAGCAGGTGAAATAGGTTCTTCGGCTATGCCGCATAAGGTTAACCCGATTGATTTTGAAAATGCAGAAGGAAATTTGGGCGTTGCCAATGCATTATTTGAACATTTGGCTGCCAAACTGCCTATCTCGCGCTTGCAGCGTGACCTTACCGATTCAACCGTATTGCGCAATTTGGGCGTACCATTTGCACATTCGCTTATTGCATATAAATCACTATTGAAAGGTTTGGGCAAACTTATTCTGAATGAACCTGCGCTTAATAAAGACCTTGAAAATAACTGGGCTGTAGTTGCGGAAGGAATTCAAACCATTTTGAGGAGAGAGAATTATCCGGCTCCTTACGAGGCTTTAAAGGCTCTTACCCGCACACACGATGCCATTACCCAACAAAGCATGGAGGCGTTTATTGATACTTTGCAGGTGAGTGATGAGCTGAAAGCTGAATTAAAAAAAATTACTCCTTTTAACTATACCGGAATTTAACGATGAAGGTATCGGGTTTTACGATTATCCGGAATGCGGTAAAGTATGATTTTCCGGTGGTGGAATCCATACGCTCTATTCTTCCGTTATGTGATGAAGTGATAGTAAGCGTGGGCAATTCAGAAGATAGTACACTCGAACTAATCAAAAGTATTTCTTCCCCAAAAATTAAAATAATAGAAAGCGTTTGGGATGATTCTGTCCGTAAAGGTGGATTGCTATTAGCCAAAGAAACCAACAAAGCCTTTGATGCTGTTTCATCCGATTCCGATTGGGATATATATATACAAGCGGATGAAGTAATACATGAAAAAGATATTCCTGTTATCAAAGCCTCTATGCAACAATGGAAGCACAATAAGCAGGTGGAAGGATTGCTTTTCGAGTACAAGCATTTGTATGGTTCTTATAATTTTCTGGAAGATTCACGTTTGTGGTACCGGCGGGAAATCCGCATTGTGCGAAACGATAAGCATATCCGTTCTTTCCGCGATGCGCAAGGGTTTCGAATATACGACAGCCTTACTCCCACCGATGAAGAATTATTAAAAGGCGGCAGAAAACTGAACGTAAAACATTCCGGCGCCGATATGTATCATTATGGATGGGTAAAAAATCCGATAATACAACAAAAGAAACGTAGTACTTTTTCAAAACTATGGCATGAGCAGGATTATGAAGAAAAAAATCTGAAGGACTCTTCCGAGTTTGACTATTCTGTAGTTTGTGCCCTGAAGAAATTTGAAGATACCCACCCGGCAGTAATGCTTGATAGGATTAAGAAACAGGATTGGAAATTTGATTTTGACACTACTAAAAAGAATTTGAGTCTGCGCGAAAGCCTGGTACGTTTTATAGAAATAAAAACAGGTTGGAGGCCCGGTGAGTACAAAAATTATAAATTAATTTAATTATGTTTTTCATAATTTCTAAAATATTAGCTTTTATTATTGCACCCATAGTATGGGTTACGGCTTTATTAATTTGGGCATTACTGACCAAAGATGCCCGCAAAAAGCGCAAACTTTTAATTATTACATTCATTGTATTTTACTTTTTCTCCAACAGTTTTATCATTGACGAATTTATGCGCCCCTATGAAACTCCGGCGATACAGGAAACTGCACTAACAGGCAAATATGATGCCGCTATCGTATTGGGAGGCATGATTGCATACGACCCTACCCTTATACGCCCGCAGTTCGACAGGGCCATTGACAGGCTGATGCAGGCTGTAGTGCTTTATAAAGACGGCAAAGTAAAAAGTATCTTTATCAGTGGAGGCTCGGGCAGCATATTGGAAAAGAATGTGCTCGAAGGAGCTATTTTGCACGACTATCTTATAAAATTAGGTATCCCCGATTCCTCTATTGTAGTGGAGAAATACTCCAAAAACACCCGCGAAAATGCCTTGTTTTCCAAACCAAAATTAGACAGCCTGAATAAAAACGGACGGTATATACTTATTACCTCTGCATTCCATATGCCAAGGGCTATGCGCTGTTTTAAAAAGGTAGGCATTAATGTTACACCCTATAGCGCAGACCGCTACTCCGGCCCAAGGAAATTTGTGTTCGATTATCTGTTTATACCTGCCACAGGTGCATTAGATGAATGGAACGTTTTACTCCATGAATGGATTGGATTGGCTATGTATAAAATGGCGGGGTATATTTAGTAAATGAAGAATAGAGTTATTCGCATTGAATTACGTCTTACTCTTCAAATTACAGAATTGTCTTATCTTAGCATTTCCCCATTTATGCGTTTATGAATATTGGAATAGTATGTTACCCTACCTTTGGCGGAAGCGGTGTTGTAGCCACAGAACTTGGCAAGGCACTTGCCAGCGAAGGGCATAAGGTGCACTTTATAAGCTACGACCAACCAGTACGATTGAATGTATTTACCAATAATTTATTCTATCACGAGGTTTCTGTTTCCAATTATCCATTGTTCGATTACCCGCCCTATGAATTGGCCCTTGCCAATAAAATTGTAGAGGTTGCCAAATATACCAAGCTCGATGTATTGCATGTGCATTATGCCGTACCTCATGCAGCGGCGGCTTATATGGCGCAACAAATTCTAGCAGATGAAAATATACATCTTCCATTTATAACCACGCTCCACGGAACCGATATTACACTGGTTGGGAAAGATGCGAGTTTTGAAGCGGCTATTTCATTTGTAATAAATAGGTCAGATGCTGTAACATCTGTTTCAGAAAGCCTGAAACAGGATACATATAAGTATTTCAAACGGGTAAAACGGGAAATTCAGGTTATACCTAACTTTATTTGTCCCGAAGATTATATTTTCCCAAATGCGCCGGAAATGCGCCGGAAATATGCAGGAGATGATGAAAAAATATTAATGCACGTTTCCAACTTTCGTAAGGTAAAACGGGTGGAAGATGTATTGCGCACATTTGATATTGTCCGGAAAAAGATACCTGCACGCCTTATTCTTATTGGCGATGGGCCGGAACGCAGCAATATTGAAAAACTCTGCCGCGAATTGGATACGTGCTCCCAAATTACCTCTCTTGGCAAAATAAGTGAACCGGGTAGCTTTTTAAGCATTGCCGACCTATTTCTATTACCATCAGAAACGGAGAGTTTTGGATTGGCAGCTTTGGAAGCTATGGCTGCCGGAGTGCCTGTCATTTCAACCAATACGGGTGGTTTGCCGGAAATTAACCTGCAAGGTTATTCGGGTATGCTGAGCAATGTAGGCGATGTGGAAGATATGGGTAAAAATGCCCTTTATCTATTAGAAAACAAAGAAAGGCAAGAGCAATTCAAGCAAAATGCACTGAAACAAGCGCAGAAGTTTGATATTGTAAAAATCTTACCGATGTATGAGAACCTTTATAAAAGCCTGGTGAAGAAATAAAAGGCTACTTCTTCCAGTCCTCCGGGCTTTTGAGCCAGTCGGCCAACGTTTTTAAATCCTTTTCGGTTATGTAATTTGTTTCTGCTGCGCGTTCAACTAATGTTGGATAGTCGCATAATGAAACACAAATCAATTTATTCTTTTTAAAATTTTCTTCTGAAACCTTCAAATTATAATTGAATATGGAAGCGACGCCTTTTACAACGCATTTTTCTTTTTTAAGTGCATCAACAGCTTTAATGGTACTCCCGCCCGTAGATACCAAGTCTTCAATAACGACCACTGATTGACCGGCATTAATTTCACCTTCAATAAGGTTTCCCGCACCATGTTTCTTAGCTTCGCTACGAACATATACAAATGGCAAACCTAAATCCTGGGCCACCAGCACTCCGTGTGCTATTCCACCCGTTGCAACTCCTGCTATAACATCCGGCTTGCCAAACTGCTCGGTAACCGCGGAAACGAACTGCTGGCGCAGGTAAGTACGTATTTTAGGGCTGGAAAGCGTTTTGCGGTTATCGCAATATATAGGTGACTTAATTCCCGATGCCCAAGTGAATGGTTTATCAGGTTGTAGCATCACGGCTTTGATTTGTAGTAAAAAATCGGCAACTTTGCGGGCTGAATCCCTGTTATTAATCATGGTGCAAATGTATAAAGTTTATTACAACGATAGAGTAATTCTATTTGGAAAAATTAAAAAAGATTATCCCCGGGGCAAGGGATTTAAAACCTATAGCTACCCCGAAGCGAGTGTTTCCACTATATGGAAAAGGTTCAAAAAGGATGGGAAGATAAAAGCTTTATATATAGCCGGTAATGAGAAAAAAATCCTAAAAGATATTATTGCACTTTTCAACCTTGTTAAAGCCGGAGGAGGGCTTGTAAAAAACAAATCGGGAGAATATCTTTTAATATTCCGCAATAAAAAATGGGACTTGCCTAAAGGCAAACTGGAGAAAAAAGAAACTGCCAGATCGGGGGCAAAAAGGGAAGTAGAAGAAGAGTGTGGTATTAAAGGAGTCAAAATCGTTACCCCTTTGCAGGAAACTTATCATGTTTATGAATTGCAGGGAAAACTAAACATAAAACAAACCAAGTGGTTCAATATGTCTTACCTGGGAGATGGAAAAACAAAACCTCAGAAGGAAGAAGGCATCGCAAAAGCAATCTGGGTTCATAAAAAAGGAATCACCAAACTTCACAAGAATATGTATCCTTCTATTGCTGATATCTTGATAAACAAAAAGATTTTGGTAAGAAAAAGCTAACTTTCACATTAGCGGTTAGCAATCTTTTGCACTTTATAATTATATCCGCTTAATTCATCCATTATATAATAGTGGGAGTTGTCTCCATCTATTACTTTTGTTCCTGAAGTGTCATAATATTTATGGATTATGCTTACCATCATATTGGAAGGATTATAGCTGTATAGTTCCAATTCTGATTTTATTAACGAAGTACCATTATAATCCTGGCTGACTACGCTTACCAAATTATTGTTGTTATCGTATGTATAAATATCCTTGAAGTCATTTATCCAACTTCCTTTCCAACTTTGACCCAAAGCAGTTATTACATTTTTCGCCTGATTATAGCGGTATAAATCCATAGAAACATTTTGCCATTTTGAGGCAACCCATATTTGATGTAAATCTGAAATTTCGTTGCTACTTAGGCTGTATGCTACTGAATCTTTTGAAACATTTCCCCAGTCATTACCATTCCAATCCTCATTTAAGGTTACAATTTTCTGCGACCCTGAATTATAGGTATATAAAAAGCGCTGGATATTATCCCATTTACCATTCCAAACCTGAAAAACTGCAATTGTTTCATCATTATTAGCATTATAGGAATAAGAATGAAGTTGATTATTTACCCATTCCCCTCCATTCCATAATTGGTAAAGAGCGCTGATGTTATTATTATTCGCATCATATT
>DATHOL010000253.1:0-2173 GCA_035484895.1 Bacteroidia bacterium
GTGAAATAAGAAGGAGATTTTAAAAAAAATAGTAATAAAGACGGCCCCATAAGAGTCGTCTTTTTATTTGTTATAAATAATTCAAAAATCTTGCTTTTATAGGCTAATTATTCCAAAAAGACATATATTCGCACCTTCAAAACCTTAAAAAACACTAAAAATGTCATATTTCTTCACATCAGAATCAGTTTCAGAAGGTCATCCTGATAAAGTAGCTGACCAAATTTCAGATGCCATATTAGATGCTATTCTTGCCCAGGACCCTAATTCGAAAGTTGCCTGTGAAAGCTTTGTTACTACCGGTTTAGCTGTTGTTGGCGGAGAAATAAAAACCAATGCCTATGTAGATGTTCAGAAGATAGCGCGTGAAGCCATCCGCAAAATTGGTTATACCAAGGCAGAATATATGTTCGATGCTGATTCATGTGGTGTTTTGTCTGCTATTCATGAACAATCGCCAGATATTAACCAAGGTGTTGAAAGAGCGAATGAAGAAGACCAGGGTGCCGGCGATCAGGGTATGATGTTTGGCTATGCTTGTACCGAAACTGACAATTATATGCCATTGGCGATTGAGATAGCCCACTTATTGGTGCGCGAATTGGCAGAAATCCGCAGAGAAGGCAAAAAGATGAAATACTTAAGGCCTGATGCAAAGAGCCAGGTTACTGTTCAATATAGCGATAAAGGCAAAGCCGAACGTATTGATGCGATTGTAGTATCTACCCAGCACGATAATTTTGATGCGGACGATGTGATGTTGGCGAAAATTAAGGAAGATGTAATTAATATCCTTATTCCGCGTGTTAAGAAATTGCTTCCTGCCAAGGTGAAGAAACTCTTTAAAGAGGACATTAAATTTTTCGTGAACCCAACGGGTAAGTTCGTAATTGGCGGACCACACGGAGATACCGGATTAACAGGCCGTAAAATTATTGTAGATACCTATGGTGGTAAATGTGCCCACGGTGGCGGCGCTTTCTCCGGTAAAGATTCCAGCAAGGTAGATCGTTCAGCAGCTTATGCTGTCCGCCACATAGCTAAGAATTTAGTAGCTGCAGGAGTTTGCACAGAAGTAGAAGTTCAGGTTGCTTACGCAATCGGCGTAGCACAACCGGTTTCTATTTGTGTTGATACCTACGGAACTGCAAAAGTGAGAGATAAAGAAGGCAAGAAATTAAGCGATGGCGAAATTGCGCATCATGTTGGTAAGATATTCGATATGCGTCCGGCTGCTATTGTAAAGCGTTTCGGATTACGTAATCCTATTTTCTCGGAAACTGCTGCCTACGGACACATTGGCAGAACTCCCGGCACGAAAAGCGTAAACGGTAAAACCTACGAAACCTTTACCTGGGAAAAGCTTGACTATGTAGATACCCTTAAAAAGTCATTCTCTATAGTTGAAGAAAAGGAAGTGGAGGTGGCGTAAGTCGGAAGCCCGACTGACAATAACAAACCGAAAAAAATAAAAAGGCTATTCAGATTGAATGGCCTTTTCTTCATCCCTTACTCCTCATTCATATCTATAAAAAACGGGATAGCCAGGTATAGCCTTACTGCTATTGGCTGCCCATTAAGCATAGCGGGTTTCCAGGCAGGCATAGCATTTATCAGGCGGATTGCTTCTTTCTCCAAATCTTCACGGCCAGTATTTATTTTTTCAACCTTGGCGCTTGAAACAGTTCCATCTGTACCAACTACAAAGCTGGTGGAAACAGAGCCTTCCACTTTCCTTGCTTTGGCTTGTTCAGGATAATGCATATTAGCTGCCAGAAAGCTTAACAAGTTCCCATGAAATTCCGGTTTCTGGTCCACCTGAATAGTATTTCCATCGGGGTCGGCTACAGATTGTGTGCCTTTGTAGTTTGTATTATTTTTTTCAGGCTGAGAGGCACTTCCATTTAATTCAAACTGCACGGCCAGCATATATTTTGTACGCACCATTTGCCCGTTTTGCATACCCGGTGTCCAGTCAGGCATCATGGAAATTATCCGCAATGCCTCTTTATTTAAGGCTTCTCCCCCATCTACTCCCTTAAACACTATAGCATTACTAACAGAGCCATTTTTTTCCACAATAAACGAGATATAGACTGTTCCCTGTATGTTGCTTTTCCTCGCATCGCTTGGGTAAACAAGATTCCTTGCCAGGTAATTATTTACATCTCCG
>DATHOL010000254.1:0-3948 GCA_035484895.1 Bacteroidia bacterium
ATATCTTATAGCTTATTGTTTATCTCTTATATCCGGGTTTATACTTTTATATGAAGTAAAGGCATACGTACTCCTTTGTTTACTACCGGGACTAATCGCACAATTCCTGATTAAAAAAACTCGTTTTTTCGGCAGGCACCCTGTAGTATGTTATATCCTTGTGTTGGTGCTTTACATACAACCCGCCTTTTTCCCGGAGATATTCAGTCACCATAATAATCCCCTTCATATGCTATCGGCTAAACAAACCGATTTCAACCGGATAAGCAAAGGTGGGGTTTATCTCGAAAATATAAAAGATTCCAATGACTATGCTTTTATTTCTGTGAAAGATACGGTCAATATTATCCCTCTGAATGCGTGGTCCGACAGCCTTCTCCATAAGGGAATACAATATATTGCAGGAAAACCTTTTTGGTATTCTGAATTTAAATCAAACCGGAAAGCACTCTATATGCTGCAAAAAGGCACCCCTTTTTCCCAAATCCGGATTCGAAATAAAGATACTATCCATACAATAGCATCGGACAGTACAACGTATTGGGTTTATAATTATATTGAAACTGCCAACAGCCGAATAACTATTGACCCTATAAAACCAAATGTAATAAGCCTTATTGCCCATGTTCCGGCGGCACTTAATGTATCGATACTCCTGCCTTATCCCTGGCAAATTCATTCTGCCATGCAGGCTATTTATTGCAGTGAAAATATTTTTGTATTGCTGGTATTTTTCATTGCACTTTTCTTTATTAAACGCCCAATTCCCCATATAGATTTGGCTTTATTCTGCTTAATCTATTCTGTAATGATGTTGATTTTAATCGGGCTGGTAACTCCCATTTTAGGTGGAATTGAACGATACAAGTCGGTGGTAATTCCTTTTATGTTTATTTTGCTGCTGCTAATTACTAAAAAGCCAACGGCCGATAGCAAAGATGAGAGATAAACTATTCCGGAAAAAGTCGCAGGAACAGATACTTGCCCAACTTGAAAAAGATGAGCACGGTGAGCATGGCAATGCCTTAAACAGGGTACTGTCCGTGCGCGACCTTACCGCATTGGGAATAGCCGCAATTATTGGCGCCGGAATTTTTTCAACCGTCGGGAAAGCCTGTTTTTTTGGCGGCCCGGGTGTCATTTTTCTTTTTATGATTACGGCTGTAGTATGTGCATTTTCTGCGCTTTGCTATGCCGAGTTTGCTTCCCGGGTGCCCATTTCAGGCAGCGCTTACACATATTCGTATGTTGCATTTGGCGAAATTATTGCCTGGATTATCGGTTGGGATTTAATTATGGAATATGCCATCGGAAACATTGTAGTTGCTAATTCCTGGTCGAGCAATTTCACCAGTTTTTTAGATAAAATGAATACCGGCTTGCACCAAAAATTCCCGAATATTGGCATCAGCCTTCATATACCCGATTATCTATCCAACAGTTTCCGCCAGATTTATTTAGGACATAGCCAATTTGTAGATTTAGTAGCTAAACATGCCAAAATTCCGGATGATATTGCAGGCATGAATAACCTCTGGAATTCGGCGCCACATTTAGGTTCTGTACCGTTCATCATTAACCTTCCTGCCCTTGTTGTTACCTTCTTTATTACCTGGCTTGTGTTTGTCGGCATACGTGAATCGCGCACATCGAGCAACCTGATGGTTGCTTTTAAATTGATTGTAATTATGCTGGTAATTGCCATCGGTTTTTTTTATGTAAACACCGCCAACTGGACACCCTTTGTCCCTAATGGTTTTGGTGGCGTTATGCGTGGCGTATCGGATGTTTTCTTTGCCTATATCGGGTTTGATGCTATTTCCACAACGGCCGAGGAATGTAAAAATCCGCAACGGGACTTGCCCCGGGGAATGATGTATTCGCTCATTATTTGCACGGTATTGTATATAGTGCTGGCTTTGGTTCTTACCGGAATGGTGAATTATACGAATTTGAATGTGGGCGATTTTCTGGCTAATGCCTTCCAGCAAAAGGGGCTCAACTGGCTAAGCGGAATAATTGCATTAAGCGCGGTAATAGCCACCACAAGCGTGTTGCTTGTTTTCCAGTTAGGGCAGCCAAGAATATGGATGAGCATGAGCCGTGATGGTTTATTGCCCAAGCGTTTTTCGAAACTACACCCTAAATACCATACTCCGGGCTTTGCAACTATTATAACCGGATTAATGGTCGGCATACCGGCGCTATTTCTCGATTCAGACTGGGTAACCGACCTTACCAGCATCGGCACACTTTTTGCATTTGCATTGGTTTGCGGAGGTATCCTACTTTTACCGAGAGAAGAAAAAGAAAAAGGAAAATTCCGTGTACCCTATATTAATGGCAGGTACTGGATTGGCATAATAATGATAGTGGTTACATGCAGCGCATTTTATTTTAATGGCGACAAGTGCTACGACTTCTACCATTCCCGTGCATTGAAAGCGCCCGATGAATTGGTAAGCTCATTGCAACCGGCAGAAGTTTTCAACCTTACAACCCTTGCTTACTCTGATAAAAAGATAACTATCCCGGTAATAACGAAAGACTCCTTGACTGCATACCTTACAAAGTTAGATGACTCCAAATACTCTGCTATAGCCAGAAAGTTAAATGCACCCGACCATGAAAAATTCAACAGCGGTATGGGCATATTTGCAGATAATATTACGTTTTGGATATTTATCTTATTATCCATTACCATGACGATTGTAAGCTTCCTGAAAAACCTATCGCTTATACCGGTATTAGGGCTTCTATCCTGCTTTTACCTGATTACTGAACTGGGCCTCACCAACTGGATGCGTTTTATCGTTTGGCTGATAATAGGCATGGTGATTTATTTTACCTATGGTATCAAAAATAGCAGATTGCGTGTAAATTCTTAAATTTGTCTTTTACTGATTAACTCTTTTCAATGCCCTGTAGGAAAATTCTTGGCTTATTTATTCTTTTTATTGCGCTGGTAAACTCCGAAGGTTTTAGCCAGAGCAGTTCTGCCTTTTACTACCATGAAGGAGGTGTTCCTTCGCCCCACCCATACCAGGAGCCCACAGGCAGGCCTTTTAAAATGAGCATTGATGCCGGATTGGTTTTTGGCTTTGCAAGCGTTTCGGGCATATATACACATTATGCCAGCGGCATATCAACCAGTATGGGTTATACCTTCGGGCTGATAGAAGAAATTCCCATACAAAAACGCTCATATATTGAAGCAGGGATTGAAATATTAGAGGACCAGGTTAAATTCAATTCCTATTTCTTTGTTCCGGGCGCCTCCTTTCTTTACGATAACAATTTGGTTTATTTCCATGATATTGTAATGAATGAAATTCAGGTACCCGTATTGTATAAATTCCCGCTCAGCCCTACGGACCGTAAAAACCGCAGCATTTATGCTACTTTCGGAGCTAAGTTCAGATTTATATCCTATTCCAATTCTTCTGTAACCAATGATTCCAACGGTTACCTGGTTTACCAGGGACAAAAAGATGTAAGTTTTCTTTATAAATTGTTTTCGCCCTTTGGCAGCCCCATTTTTGAAGCAAGCATAGGTTACCAGCGAAACACTAAAAAGAAACGAAAAAGAGGCTGGTATATGAACCTGGAGTATAATTACGGCCTTTCGCCTTTGGTTTATACCGGTAACAGGTCCGGCTCCAACGATGTAGTTTTTCGCCTCAATACATTGATTTTTAAAATAGGGAAGATTTTTTAAAAAAACAGTGGTCAGTAGTCAGTTGTCAGGCATAACTTACAATTTTACTCACTACTGACAACTGGCTACTGACCACTGATGACTATGAAATACAAGCGGCTATTTATATGGCTTTTAGCTTTAACGCTGACGGTTGTAATATTACGCAACTTTATAGGTGAAACCTATTTTATTCCTTCTACATCTATGGAGGATGAATTGGTTGCCGGCGATTTTATATGGGTTAATAA
>DATHOL010000255.1:0-4456 GCA_035484895.1 Bacteroidia bacterium
AGCTGAATTAAAATGATAGAAATTATCCAATATGGTTTTCATTTCAAATGTTTTGAAATATACCAGCAAAGGGTAAACACAGATATATGATATTGCAATAGCTGCAAACACAGGAACAGATGGCATTATCGCATCTTTCAATTTTTGAAACTTTAAATTTTGAATAATGCAAATCACCTGCATAATCCCTATAGCCAAAATGAATATAAAATATAAAGGAGAAAACATATTGAAAAGTATCCAAAGCAACGCTGCAAGCAGTAAACTATAAAGAAATTTATTGATTGGCTTATAAAACCTATGCCGCACATATAATGTAATGATGGCAGAACTGATAAATAAAGTTGGAGAATAATACCTTACCTCGCGAAGATGCAGAGCCATGGATATGGATATCAATTCTGTCAACAAGAAAAGAAATACGAACAGATATTTATAAAATTCATTTTCAAAGAATTTGGACATTATAAATGCCAGTAAAAACAAACCCAATAACCCTATTACAGCATATGTGGAGCGGAAAATTCCTGTCTTGGTATATAGGTCATCGCTGTTATTGGCTAATTTATATCCTATTGCACCGTAGTAGTATTGCCCCCAGTTGGCACCGCCAATAAAGGCATCGTCTTTAGCATTCACCCCTACCCGCGGCGTGCTGCAAAACATATCATTCACCACATTTTTTCCGTCATGTGCCTTTGGGAAACCATATCCCGCAACCCTCTCCGAGCCCATGGCAGTCATGCTTTCATCGGCCCACAGCAAAGGATAGGATATGTTTTTGAATACGCTTATAACAAGCAATATTCCGAAAATATAACTAAGAATTCGTAATGCTTTTACTTTTTTATTCATACGGTTGTACCCGAACAAACGTACAAATATTTACCGTAAGGCTCTTGACTTTGGCATCCTGAGCCCGGCGAAGGATCTCTTTTGAACAGCATGATATTCCTCCTTCATCAGAATCACAATCTAACTAAGCTTCATATAATCCCTATAATTCAATCAATTAACATTTTTTAACAAGCCGTTATAGGTATAGGGCTTAATTTTGGGCTCCCTCCAAAAAACAGGCCTCTTATACATGGAAGTAGTTGTAAAAAATCTGGTTAAAAGGTACAATGGTTTTAAAGCCGTTGACAATATCAGTTTCCGTGTAAACCAGGGCGAGGTACTTGGCTTCCTTGGCCCAAATGGCGCAGGAAAAAGCACCACTATGAAAGTCATTACTTCTTACATTGCGCCCAGCGAGGGTGATGTGGAAGTTGGAGGATATTCTGTAATTACACATCCGGAAGAAGTAAAAAAACTGATAGGCTATTTGCCTGAAAATAATCCACTCTATTTGGATATGCCTATTATGGATTACCTTGATTTCTCTGCAAGGTTGCAAGGTGTACCTAAGGAAAAGGTGAATCAGCGCGTGAGGGAAATGATAAAAGTCTGTGGACTTGTGGGTGAAAAACATAAATTAATTGCGGAACTATCCAAAGGTTACCGCCAACGGGTAGGCTTGGCACACGCCATGATACATGACCCACAAGTTCTTATACTAGATGAGCCGACCAGCGGCCTTGACCCTAACCAGATTATAGAAATCCGCAAACTCATTAAAGATATTGGCAAGCAAAAAACCGTTATTCTAAGCACCCATATTTTACCGGAGGTAGAAGCTACCTGTGACCGTATACTTATTATCAATAAAGGACACATTGTAGCTGATGGAACTCCTGAAACATTGCGAAAACAAGCCAAAGGGCGTGAGATAATCCGTGTAAAAATTGAAGATGGAAAAGAAGCGGATATTATTACTACACTTCGTGGATTACCTTCTATAATGGCTGTTGAAACAATTGCCGGCAAGGAAAATGCTTTTGAAGTTCAAGCTGATAAATTTGCCGCACCAAAACGCGACATTTATAAGATGTGTGTAGATAAAAACTGGGTGCTAACTGAAATGATTCCTTATGAAACAAGTTTGGAAGATATTTTCCACGATTTAACCATTAATTAGATGAACAGCCCTATATTAATAATAGCCAAAAAGGAACTGCGGATGTTTTTCGATTCGTTGGTAGCTTATATTTTGCTTATTGCATTCCTCGGGTTCAGCGGCTTTTTCACCTGGTTTTACGGTTCCGATATTTTCCTTACCAAACAGGCAAGCCTGCAATCCTTCTTCCAAATTGCATACTGGACGCTATTTTTCTTTATACCGGCACTCACCATGCGTTCTTTGGCAGAAGAAAACAAAACCGGCACTATTGAACTGCTCCTTACAAAACCCATTACAAATTGGCAAGTTATTATGGGCAAATACTTAGCTTGCTTTTTCCTTATTTTCATAGCACTTCTCTGCACCCTGCCCTATTATATTACAGTTCTCAATCTTGGCAAAATAGATACGGGCGTTGTAATTTGCGGCTACCTTGGCCTGTTAGCCATGAGTAAAGTATACATCAGCATCGGTATCTGGGCAAGCAGCATAACCAATAACCAGGTAGTGGCTTTCCTGGTTGCGCTTTTTACGGGTATTTTCTTTCATTTTATTTTCGGGTTACTGGGCAACAGTTTTACCGGAACCACGGGCGAAATAATAAATTACCTGAGTATGTCTTCCCACTTCGACAGTATTTCCCGCGGTATGATTGACAGCCGCGACCTGGTATATTTTGCAAGCATCATTTTCCTCGGATTGATATTGGCAGAGACCTCTCTGGCAAAACGCAATACCGCTGAATAAAAAGAAAAATGAAGAAACGTCAGAATTTAACAACCGGGGTTTTATTGATGGTAGCCATTATTTTAGTGGTGAACGTATTTTCGTATTTCTACTTTTTTCGTATAGATTTTACCAAAGACAGGCGTTATACCCTAAGCCAACCCACAAAGGATATACTCGCCTCACTCACCAAACCTGTTACGATTACTGCTTATTATTCTGAAAACTCCATACCGGCCATTTCACGCGCCCGCGCTGATTTAAAAGATATGCTAACCGAATATGCAGCCCGTTCCGGAAATAAAGTAGTGTTTAATTTCATCAATCCTAATAAAAATGACAGCCTTGAAAAAATAGCGCAACGCAATGGTGTAAGCCCATTCCCGGTGCAGGTACGTGAGAAGGATGAAATGAAAAACGTAAAAGTCTATTTAGGGGCTGTTGTAAAAATGGGCGATAAAACGGATGTACTACCACTTATTGACCCGAACGGCTCATTGGAGTTTACCCTATCGAACAGCATTAAAAAACTCTCCATAGATAAAAAACCTTTGGTGGGATTATTGGAAGGAAACGGAGAACCTGCCTTGACCGATATGCAGCAAGTGGAGGCGGCGGTTGACGCACTTCACACAATGAAGGAAATAAAGCTGAGTGGTAATTTACCTATTCCCGCAGATTACAATACACTAGCACTCATTAGCCCGAAAGATACTTTTAGCCCCGGGCAGTTGCAGCAACTGGATGCTTTTCTCGCGCGCGGCGGACAATTGCTAATTGGCTATAGCGGCTTAACAGCCGACTTGCGCAATGGTGTGGGAAGGCTTGGAAATAATATCAACCTGGCGGGATGGCTCGCTGAAAAAGGAATTGTTCTCGACAACAAATATGTGATTGATGCCCGTTGCGGAAATGTTACCGTCCCTCAAAATGGCATGAATTTTAATGTCTCTTTCCCATTCCTGCCTATGATCGGCAATTTCGCAAATCATCCTGTAACAAAGGATTTGCGTTCTGTTCTGCTCACTTTCGCGTCGGATATACTTTTTACAGGCGACACAAATAAGGTAAAATTCACTCCGCTTGCATTCACCTCAGATAAGTCAGGATTAGAAACTATTCCTGCCAAATTTGATCTGGAGCATAAATGGGAACAATCGGAATTTCCTTTTGCCAACCTTGTTGTGGCTGCTGCTGTAAGCGGTGTAGATGGAAATAAAAATGCCCGTATCATTATTGTTGCAAATAATGATTTTGCTGTAAACGGAAGTGGCAAACAAGCCATGAAACTGGAACAGGATAATGTGGATTTGTTTGCCAACTCAGTGGACTGGCTCTCTGATAACACAGGCCTGATTGAACTGCGCAGCAAAGTGGCAAAATTTGTTCCTATAAAAGATGTAAGTGATGGCGAAAAGCTTTTCCTGAAATATTTTAATTTTTCATTTCCCATACTATTGGTCATCATTTATGGAATTATACGTATGCAGGTAAAAAAGAGAATCCGTACCAAACGAATGGAGGAGATTTATGATTAAAAAACTCGGCAACAAAGGCTTATTACTGATATTAGTTGCGTTACTGGCAGTGTTCGGAATATTCCGCTACATCAGCAGCCGCAAAAGTGAAAACACATTTCAAACAACTTTAATTCCCAAGATAGATTCCACCAAACTTACAGGTATGGTTATCTTCGAAAAAAAATTGGATAACAGCCCTAAAGGTGTGCAT
>DATHOL010000256.1:0-2821 GCA_035484895.1 Bacteroidia bacterium
CGGTGTCGGGTAATGATATAAAAGGTCCTTGTTACCCACATTCGGGAAATACATAAAGTCGCGGAAGTTATGATATCTGCCACCCGGAATAAGTGTGAGGGCTCTTTTCATTTTAATCTTCTTCATCATAAACTGAAGAAGGTCCTTGGGCATTTCACGATCATATACCAGCCGAACAGGCTCACCTTTTTTCCTGTCTTTTACGCTCTTTTCAATTTTCTCGACTATGCTTTTAGATAAATCCTGGTCAATGTCCAGTTCTGCATCTCGGGTAAGTTTAATGGTATATGCCTCCGCTTTGTCAACTTCCAACACAGCAAAAACTTCATTCAAACAAAAACGAATTACATTATCCAATAAAATTATGTACCTGCTTTCTCCTTGCCTCGGTAATACCACAAAGCGCGGCAATACATCGGTAGGAATATGGATAAGCGCATACTTCATGCCTTTCTTTACTTCGCCTTTACGGTAAAGCTTCACCGCAAAATAAATGGACTTGTCATTCAGGTAAGGGAAGTTTGGCGCTGTTTCAATCATTACCGGGGCTAATGTTGGCAATACATTTTCATGAAAGTATTTTAATACAAATGCGCTTTGCTCTTTGTTCAACTGCTTTTCATCAACAATGTATACCTTATGGGTAGCCAGTTCTTTTACAATAGCGTTATATACATTCTCTACTTCCTCTTGCTGGAACAACACCTTTTTGTGGATTTGTTTCAATAGTTTGGCAGGGTCTTCGCCGGTAAATTCGCTTACGCCTTTTTTTACTTCGGCAAGCCTTGTCAAAGTAGCTACACGCACCCGGAAGAACTCATCGAGGTTGCTGGAAAATATTCCCAAAAACTTCATCCGCTCAATCAGCGGAACTGTTTTATCGGTTGCTTCCTGAAAAACTCTTTCATTGAAAGATAACCAGCTAATATCTCTTGGAATAAATTTTGTCTTCATATAGGGAAGTTCAAATATACAGAGATAAGAGATAAGAGATGAGAGATAAGCCGAGAACATGAATTTTCGCTCATAACTTATCTCTTATCACTCATCTCTGTTTTTAGGTTATTTTCCCGCTTCGGTAAATGCTACTTTGCCTGCAAATTTGGCTATATCACTCCATTTTTCAGTTTTAAACTGAATGCAGGTAACGGCGGAGGTAGGAAGTTCTTCGCCCTTTTTTCCGGTAAGTTGGTTCCATAAAGAACTTATACTTGGATTGTGCCCGAATATCATGACAGATGAAATAGAGTCGTCTTCTTTTTGCAGCATGTCTAAAATATCAGATGCTTTCTTTTCATAAAGATTTGCGTTTATTTCCAATGCCGAAACAGGATAACGCATGTTTATTGCGAAAATTAAAGCCGTATTTAAAGCCCTGAAAGCATGGCTTGATATCATACGTGCAGGCATAATTTTCTTGCGGTAAAGTTTCTGTGCAATGTCCTGGGCTTTCTTTATACCGGCAACAGTTAACGGGCGTTCCCAGTCTTTAATGCCTTTTTCATCTTTGGGAGATTTGGCATGACGTACAAGATATATGGTTTTCATCGGTTTCAAAAGTAAATGGAGTACCTAAGTTACGCATTAATTTAATGTTAAGGAATTGTTAAGTCAGCCGTAGGGGTTCAAAATTTTGAATCCTCGGGCATGCGCATTTAATTTATCGGAAGGGTTCAAAATTTTGAACCCCTACAAAAATAACGGCTTATAACGGCATAATGTATATTTGATTTTAATATGACCTACCCGAATAAAGATATTTTATTAGTTTTGCCTACGTTAATAAACTCTCTTTTCTCCTCCCTATATACGTGAATATCAAATCTCAGTTACTAGTTTTTTGTAATAAAATAAGATACGCATTAGTCATGTGCTTTTCCTTATTTGCTCCCATTGTTTTGTCTCAATCATACAATGCAGAAGTTTTAAATTATGAGTCTTCCTATACGCTCGATAAAAATGGCTTAGATGAATCTTATTCTATTGCCATAAAAATAAATAACCCGCAGGGCGATAAATATGCAACTATTGCAATCCCCTACCAATGGCAAAGCCCTGTTTACAATATTGAAGCATGGATTGAGGATATAAATGGCAAAAAAATCAGGAAACTGAAAGATAAAGAAATTTATGATAATAGCTTCGTGTACGAAGGGAATTTATTCGATGATAGCCATGTAAAGAATTTTGATTTAAAATACAATGTATATCCTTACATTATTAAGTATAAGTATAGTTGTAATCAAAAAGAGTTTATTACTATTTGCAATTGGATGCCTCCGTATGAAGAAATTCCAACACACAATGCTAAATTAGTTATTACAACATCTACAGGAAATGAACTTGCTTATTATCAAAACAAAATAAACCCTCCGCTAAAAGATAGTTCCGGACATAAAATAACACTGATATGGGAAGCCAGGTATGAACAACCCATGAAGCCCGAAGACTGTTCTCCCCCGCTCGGAGAATTTCTTCCAAGGGTATTCGCTGTTCCGGTACAATTTAATTTCGGTGTCAAAGGAAATCAGCAAAACTGGACATCTTTCGGAAACTGGAATTACAGGTTAAACGAAGGATTAGATGATTTGCCTGCAAGCGAAGTGCAAAAAGTAAATGAATTAATTAATGGTATAAGCGATAAAAGACTTATTGTGAAGCGTCTCTACGAGTATTTGCAAGACAATACAAGATACGAAAGTGTTCAAATTGGCCTTGGAGGGCATAAAAGCTACCCGGCATCATACGTAGTCAGTAAAAAATATGGAGACTGCAAGGCTCTTTCCAACTACATGAAAGCTCTGTTAAAAGCAGCTGGAAT